>DATKFT010000712.1:0-1798 GCA_035544335.1 Pseudorhodoferax sp. | reverse complement strand
ACGGGCACCGCGACGGCCGGCAGCAACAGCACGCCGATCCCCAACATCGCAGGAAACAGCACGGTCAACGGCTTGCCGGCCCCGCTGGGCGCGGGCGGCAATGCGGTGGTGTCCACGGTGGGCACCTGGCCGCCCGGGATCACGCTGGACCCGAACACGGGCGCCGTCACGACCACGGCAGGGCTGCCGCCCTCGGTCGCCTACGTGCTGGACTACCGGCTGTGCGACCGCAGCGGCCCGCCTGCGTTGTGCACGAACTCCCAGGCCACGGTACTGCTGCTGCCGCTGGCCGACATGGAGGCGACGGTGCAGGTGCCGCCTTCGCGGCTGCCCGGCACGCCCGTGCAGGCCGGCTTCACGTGCACCAACCACGGCCCCAGCGCGGCGGTCGGTGCGGGCTGCAGCCTGGCGCCCATCAACGGCGCGAGCGTGAGCTGCACACCGGCGGCCATTCCCAACCCGCTGCCCGCGGGCGCAACGATCGCGTGCAGCGTGGTGATTCCGGCGTCGGCCTTCGCTTCGGGCACGCCGCTGGTGCTGCAGGCCACGGCCAGCAGCGGCACGCCCGACCATGTGCCGGCCAACAACACCGCGCAGGCGCAGCTGCCGACCGCGCCGACGGCGATTCCGGTGGGCGGGCCCATGCTGCCGCTGCTGGGGCTCGCGCTGGCGATGCTGGCGGCCCGGCGGTTGCGGCGCCGGCGGTGAGAGAGCACGGCCTCATTCCCACCGCTCATTTCGGAGAGAGTTCCCATGCAGCATATTCCTCAAGCCGCTGGACCAAGAGGCATGCACTGGCTCCCGGGCTGGCGCCATGGCGTGCACAGGGCGGCCCTGGCCTGTGCATTGCTCGCCACGGTCTGTACCGCGGCTGCGCAGGCGCCGGCCTGCCCGCTGGGCACCAGCGAGCTGGGCACGCTCGGCGGCACGTTCCCGCTGCGGCCCTATGCGACCACGGCCACGGTGAGCGCGATAGACCCCCGCATAACGCGGCAAGCGGTGTCGCCATCGACCACGATCACGATCGACAACGTGGGCGGCATGGCGCGGACCACCGCACCGATCACGCGGCGCTGGCGGATGGTGAACGCTGGCAGCTACACCCTGACCCTGGACTTCTCCACGCCCGTCCCGGCCGACCAGCTGATCCTGGTCTTCGACGACGTCGGCTATGCGGGCACAGGCACCTACAACCCGAGCGCCACGCTGACGGTCACGGGGAGCGGGGCGGACCCGGCCAGCATCGCGGACTTCTACGCCACGAACTTCCACAGCAGTGTCTCCGGACCGGCAACCATGATGCAGTACACGCCGGCGACCGGCGTCGCGCACAAGACCACGCTGGACACCTCGCGCGAGCAGCTGGCGCTCGTGGGCGGGTCCGGCCGCACGCTGAGCCGCCTGCAGGTGAGCTGGCTGGGACTCAGTGGCAACGACAGCGTCGCCATGAATTTGTTCACGGCCACCTCGTGCCTGACGACGCAGAAGACCACGCTGGGCGCGGGCGGTAGCTTCGGTTTTGCCAGCAGCGGCCTGGTTGACGCCAGCAGCACGGTGACCACTGGGGGCAGCGGCCAGTCGGCACAGAGCATGGGCTTCATCACGCGGCCCGGCACGGCACTGGCCGTGACCGAGACCGTGCCGCCCGGCTGGCAGTTCACGGGCGCGAGCTGCGTGGACGCCTACGCACCGGCCAGCGGCAACCCGGCCACGCCCCTGGGCACGCTGACCGGCAGCCGCATGGACATCGCGGCGGCCAACAACACGCGCAGCGCGAACCTGCTCTGCACCTTCCGCA
>DATKFT010000711.1:0-5202 GCA_035544335.1 Pseudorhodoferax sp. | reverse complement strand
ATGTCGGGGTCGTACAGCAGGCCCGAGCGCGCGCCCTGGGCCTTGGCCACCAGCGTCAGCCGCTCGCCGTCGACGATGGCCAGGCGCACGAGCTCCTCGCTGGCCTGCGCGAGCCGCTGGATGACGGGCTGGGCGATGTCGACCACGCCCGATTTGGACAGAAAGCTCAGGCCCATGGAGGCCATGCGCGTCGTCAGCGCGTAGTCGCCGCGCTGGGGCAGCTGGCGCACATAGCCGTGGCGGATCAGCTCCTGCAGCGTGCGGTGGCAGCCGCTGCGCAGCTGCCCCAGGTCGGTCGCGATCTGGGCCAGCGCCACCCCGTCGGGGTAGGCGACCAGGTATTCCAGGATGGCCAGGGACTTTTCGAGGGCGCCGCTCATGCTGTGCTTTCAAGGACTTGCAACGTTCAAAAGTTGAACGTCGTCAAAAATTTGAATGTCTTTCTAAATTTTGCCAGCATCGCGCCCTGCGGTGCCACCCGGCCCGTCGCCATCCAGGAGGAGATCCATGCAAACACCCCCCATTTCCCGCCGCGGCTTCGTGGCGGCCGCCGCCGGCGCGGCGCTGCTCGGCGCGCCCGCGCTGCGCGCCCAGGACATCCGCGAGCGCCAGCTGCGCTTTGCGTTCAGCCTGGCCAAGGACCACCCGCTGGGCCTGGGCGCGCAGAAGTTCGCAGACAGCGTGGCCCAACGCAGCGGCAACAAGCTGCGCGTGAACCTGTTCCCGGGCGCCGTGCTGGGCAGCGACATGCAGAACCTGTCGGCCGTGCGCGGCGGCACGCTGGACTTCACGTCCATGGCCACCGGCATCGTGGCCTCGCTGGACAAGCGCTTCATGGTGTTCGACCTGCCCTTTCTGTTCAACACGCCGCAGGAGGCCTACGCGGTCGCCGACGGCGCGGCCGGCACGCAGCTGCAGGCCGACCTGGCCCAGCACGGCATCGTGGGCCTGGGCATCTGGGACCTGGGGTTCCGCCACATGACCAACAGCAAGCGGCCGATCGCGCGCGCCGAGGACATCGCAGGCCTCAAGATCCGCGTGATCGGCTCGCCGATCTTCCTGGACCTGTTCAGCGCGCTGGGCGCCAACCCCGTGCCCATGACCTTCGGCGAGGTCTACGGCGCGCTGGAGTCGCGCGCCATCGACGGCCAGGACAACCCGCTGGGCGTGATCGAGTCGGCCAAGTTCGCCGAGGTGCAGAAGTACCTCTCGCTCACGCGCCATGTCTACACCGGCATGCCCTTCCTGATGGGCAAGAAGACCTGGGACAGCCTCAACGAGGCGGAGCGCCGGGTGATCCGCGAGGCCGCCGACGAGGCCCGCCAGTTCGAGCGCCAGGCCGTGCAGCGCAAGGAGGGCGAGTCCATCGCCGCGCTCCAAAAGAGCATGCAGGTCAACGAGGTCAGCGCGGCGGAGATCAAGCGCCTGCGCGAGAAGGTGCAGGCCGTCTCCGACAAGTTCGCGCGCGAAGTCGGCGAGCCGCTCGTGCAGCAGGTCCATGCCGAGCTCACGCGCCTGCGCGCCGGCCAGTAGGAGCACGCCTTGGCACTTCTTGGCAGGGCCGCACTGGCCATGTGGTGGGACATCGCGCCCGCAGCGCGCACCGACTTCGAGCACTGGCACGCGCACGAGCATTTCCCCGAACGGCTGGGCATCGCGGGCTTTCGGCGCGCCTCGCGCTGGCGCGCCGCCGACGGCGGCGAGGGCGTGTTCGTGCTCTACGAACTGGAGGACCATGGTGTGCTGTCCTCGCCCGCCTACCTCGCGCGGCTCAACGCGCCCACGCCCTGGTCCACGCGCCTGATGCCGCAGCACCGCAACATGGTGCGCAGCCAGTGCCGCGTGCTGGACAGCCGCGGCGGCGGCACGGCCGCGCATCTGCTGGCGCTGCGGCTGTCGCCCGCTGCAGGGCAGGACGAGGCGCTGCGCACCGCGCTGCGCGCAGCGGCCTCCACCTTGGTGCAGCAGCCTGGCCTGGCGGGCCTGCACCTGCTGCGGCACGAGACGCCGGCCATCGCGGCCACCACCGAGCAGTCCTTGCGCGGGCTCAAGGACCGCTACGCGGACTGGGTGCTGCTGGCCACGGGCTACGACGCCGCGGCGCTCGCGCAGCTGTCGGCCGGCACCCTGTCCGATGCGGCGCTGGCAGCCCTGGGCGCCGCACCGGCGCCCGAGCGCGGGCTGTACCAGCTCGCCTACAGCGCGGTGCCGGGCGAGCTGTCCGACATCGCAGTCTGAGCCGGCGCCGCGCCCTCGGCTGAGCGCTCACCGTGCCGGCGGTGGCCGCCGCCGCTGTCCGCTGCGCCCTGCGCTGGCCGGCGCGGCGGCCCGTCCCAGAGCAGCACCAGCCGGCAGGCCAGCGCGAAGACCAGTGCCCCGAGCGGGGGCTGCGGCACATGCCAGGCCAGTGCCAGACCCAGCACGGGCAGCGCCATCGCCGCCAGCAGCGTGGCCGCCCACAACGGCGGTCCCGAGCGGGCGAAGGCCCGGCGCAGCAGCGCCCGCCGGGGCTGGCGCCCAGGGCGATCCGGCCGGGCCCCCGTGCCGACCGCCATGGCCTCAGCCTGCCAGCCAGCGCGCCGGCACGGTCACGATCGCAGGGAACAACACCATCAGGAACATCAGAATGAACTGAGCGATCATGAAGGGCCACACACCTTTGGTCACCTGGTCCATGCTGATCTTGCCGACGCCGGCCACCGTGTTGAGCACCACGCCCACGGGCGGCGTGATCAGGCCGATGGCGTTGTTCATGATGAACAGCACGCCGAAGTAGACCGGATCGATGCCCGCGGCCTTGACGATGGGCATCAGCACCGGCGTCAGGATCAGGATGGTGGGCGTCATGTCCAGCGCCGTGCCCACGACCATCACCAGCAACATGATGGCGGCCATCAGCACGCGCGGGTTGTCCAGCAGCGGCTGCAGCAGCGAAACCACCTGGTCGGGCAGCTGCGCCACCGTGATGAGCCAGGCGCTGACCATGGCGCCGGCCACCAGGAACATGACGACAGCCGTGGTCTTGGAAGCCGCCAGGAACAGACCGAACAACTGGTTCAGCTTGAGTTCACCGTACACGCAGACCGACACCACCAGCGCGTAGACCGCGGCGACCACGGCGGCCTCGGTCGGCGTGAACACGCCGAACTTCAGGCCGACGATCACGATCACCGGCAGGCCGAGCGCGAACAGCGCGTCCTTGAATGCAAAGAAGATCTCTGCCTTGCTGCGCCGCGGCTGCGGCTGCACGTTCTCGCGCCGGCTCAGGATCCACCAGGTCACGCACAGCGCCACGCCCAGCAGGATGCCGGGCACGATGCCGGCCAGGAACAGCTTGGAGATGGACACGTTGGCCGCCACGCCGAAGATCACGAAGCCGATGGACGGCGGGATCACGGGGGCGATGATGCTGGCGGCGGACAGCAGGCCGGCCGAGCGCGCCTTGTCGTGCCCGGCGGCCACCATCATGGGCAGCAGCAGCGCCGCCAGCGCGGCGGCATCGGCCACGGCCGAGCCCGACAGCGCGGCCATCATGATGGCCGCGGCGATGGACACGTAGCCCAGGCCGCCTCGCACGTGGCCGACCAGGGTCATCGCGAACTGCACGATGCGGCGCGACAGGCCGCCCGCGTTCATGATCTCGCCGGCCAGCATGAAGAAGGGAACGGCCAGCAGCGGAAAACTGTTGGCCCCCTCGAGCAGGTTCTGCGCCAGGATCTGGGCATCGAACATGCCCAGGTGCCACATCAGCGCCGCGCCGCTGGCCAGCAGCGCGTAGGAGATGGGCACGCCGATGGCCATGGCGCCCAGCAGCGCGCCCACGAAAATCAAGATGGTCATGGGGGCGAGTCCTCAGGCTTTTGCGTCGCCGTGAGGCACGTCTTCGTTGTCGGTGATGTTCACAAGTTCGGCATCGCTCATGCGCCCGGTCACCAGCCGAAACAGCTGCAACAGCAGCACCGGGACGGACAGCACCGAGAACACGAGGCCGCTGGCATAGAAATAGCCCATGGAGGTTTCCATGACAGCGCTGGTCGAGGCCCAGTTGATCTTCACCTGTTCGTACGAGCCGAGAAAGACCAGCCATGTCAGAAAGAGCATCAGCAGCAGCGTGAGCAGCAGGCACACCTTCTTGCCGCCGGGCGGCAGCCTGGAGATCAACGAATCGGTACCCAGGTGGGCGCGCTCGTTGAGCGCCACGACAGCGCCCAGGAAGGTCATCCACACGAACAGCCAACGCGACAGCTCCTCGGACAGCATGAGGCCGGAGTTGAAGCCGTAGCGCATCACCACATTGCCGAACACCAGCACCACCATGACGGCCATGGAGACCACCATCAGCCACTCCAGCCCCCTGAAGAGCCAGTCGATCCCGCGCTGCACGACGTCAGGCCTTCTGGATGGTCTGCGTCAGCGCCACCAAGCCGCGAAGCCCTAGCAGGTACGACATCGGGCCCAGGCCCTGGATCGTGGCTTTCACGGCCGGCGAGATGATGGAATGGGCGCGCCAGGTCTCGCGCGCGGCGATGTTGGACATGTGCACCTCCAGCACCGGAAACGGCATGGCCTTGATCGCGTCGTGCAGCGGCACGCCGTGCTGCGTGAGCCCGGCAGGGTTCACGAGCGCCCCGGCCGCCGTGTCGATGTGGGCGTGCAGGAAGTCGATCAGCGCACCCTCGTGGTTCGATTGCAGCGTGGCCAGCTCCACGCCGAGCTCGCCGGCCAGCGTGGCCAGCTGCTCGTTGATCTGCACCAGCGTGGTGGTGCCGTAGATGTGCGGTTCGCGCCGGCCGAACAGGTTCAGGTTGGGGCCGTGCAGGACGAGGATCTTCATTTTTTCTTGTTCCGTATCGCGGTCCGCACTCACTTGCGCAGCTTGGCCAGCTCGTCGTTGTAGAGCTTGACGATGGCCGGGTCGTAGCTGCCGGCGAATTTGTCGGTCACGGGCTTGACGATGGTGCGCATGCGGGCCTGCTCGGCCGGCGCGATCTCGTTGTACTGCATGCCCTTGGCCTGCAGTTCGCCGACGGCCTTCTGCGCGGCCGCGCGGCTGACCTGGCGCTGGTAGCCACGCGCCTCGTTGGCGGCCTCGTGCATGATCTTCTGCTCGGTCTGCGACAGCTTGTCCCAGAAGCGCTTGCTGACCAGCACGATGTAGGCCGCGTAGACATGGTTGGTCGCGCTGACGAACTTGTTCACCTC
>DATKFT010000710.1:0-15530 GCA_035544335.1 Pseudorhodoferax sp. | reverse complement strand
TGCAGGCGCTGTCCGGTCTGGCCAGGGCCCATGGCCTGGCGCTGCACATGGACGGCGCCCGCTTCGCCAACGCGCTGGCCGCCACGGGCGCCAGCCCTGCCGAGATGAGCTGGAAGGCCGGCGTGGACCTGCTCTCGCTGGGCACGACCAAGAACGGCACCATGAATGCCGAGGCCGTGATCGTGTTCAGCGAGGCGCGCGCGCAGGACCTGCTGCTGCGCCACAAGCGGGCCGGCCTGCTGAGCTCGAAGATGCGCTTCCACGCGGCCCAGCTGCTGGCCTGGCTGGACGGCGCGCTGTGGCTGCACAACGCCAGCCATGCCAACGCGCAGGCCCGCGCGCTGGAGCGCGTGCTCTGTGCGGCCGGCGGCGTGCGCATGGTCCATCCCGTGCAGACCAACCAGCTCTTCGCTGCGCTGCCGGACGGCGTGGCCGCGCGGCTCGCCCGCTGCGGCATCCGCTTTCGGCGCTGGACCGATGCGGGCCCGCAGGGCCAGGCGCCGATCTACCGCCTCGTCACGAGCTTCGAGACCAGCGACCAGGACATCGCGCGCGTGCGCGACGCGCTGGCTGCTGCCTGAGCCGCACCCGTTTTCCTTTCCACCCCTGAGACCACCCACCCCCATGCACAAGAATGCATTCGCGACGCGCGCAGGCGTCGACATCGGCGGAACGTTCACGGACGTCGCGCTGGAACACGCCGGAGCCCTGTTCTCGGCCAAGGTCCTGACGGACTACGAGAAGCCCGAACGCGCGATCGTGGAAGGCCTGCGCCGCGCCTGCCGCAGCGCGGGCATCGCGCTGGACGCCGTGTCCACCGTGATCCACGGCACCACGCTGGCGACCAACGCGCTGATCGAGCGCCGCGGCGCGCGCACGGCCTTCGTCACGAGCGCGGGCTTTCGCGATGTCATCGAGACGCGGACCGAGAGCCGCTTCGAGCAGTACGACCTGGGCATCGACCTGCCGCCGCCGCTGATCCCGCGCGCCGACCGCTTCACGGTCGGCGGCCGGCTCGACGCGGCGGGCCAGGAGCTGGTGCCGCTGGACCAGCAGCAGCTGTCCGAGGTGGTGCAGGCCATCGCCGAGGCGCGCTACGAGAGCGTGGCGGTCGGCCTCATGCACAGCTACCGCAACAGCCGGCACGAGCAGGCCGTGCGCGAGCGCCTGCGCGCGCAGCTGCCCGGCATCTCGGTCTCGATCTCGGCCGAGGTCTCGCCGCAGATCCGCGAGTTCGAGCGCTTCAACACGGTCTGCGCCAACGCGTACGTGAAGCCGCTCATGTCCTCCTACCTGAACCGGCTGGAGCAGGCGCTGCGCGAGGCCGGCATGGACTGCCCGCTCTACATGATCCATTCGGGCGGCGGCCTGATGTCGCTGCGCAGCGCGGCCGAGTTCCCGGTGCGGCTGCTGGAGTCCGGCCCGGCTGGCGGCGCCATCTACGCCAGCCACTGCGCGGCGCGCTTCGGCCTGGACAAGGTGGTCTCCTTCGACATGGGCGGCACCACGGCCAAGATCTGCCTGATCGACGGCGAGCAGCCCAAGACCGCCCGCACCTTCGAGGTGGCGCGGACCTACCGCTTCAAGAAGGGCAGCGGCATGCCGATCTCGATCCCGGTCATCGAGATGGTCGAGATCGGCGCGGGCGGCGGCTCCATCGCCCATGTGGACGCGCTGCGCCAGGTGCGCGTGGGGCCCGAGAGCGCGGGCTCCGAGCCCGGCCCAGCCTGCTATGGCCGCAGCGGCAGCCGGCCCACGGTGACGGATGCCGACCTGCTGCTGGGCAAGCTGGACCCCGAGAACTTCGCGGGTGGCAGCATGGCGCTGAGCCGCGCGGCGTCGGCCGGCGCGGTCGACGAACATGTCGCACGGCCGCTGTCGGGCACCACGGCCCAGGCCGCTTTCGCGATCGCCGAGGTCGTGGACGAGAACATGGCCAATGCGGCGCGCATGCACGCGATCGAGAGCGGCTGCGAGCTGCGCGACTACACCATGATCGCCTACGGCGGTGCCGCGCCGCTGCACGCCGCGCGCCTGTGCGAGAAGCTGGGCATCGCGCGGCTGCTGGTGCCGGCCGGCGCGGGCGTGGGCTCGGCCATCGGTTTCCTGCGCACGCCCTTCGGCTACGAGTCGCTGCGCAGCGCCGTGATGCGGCTGGAGGCTTTCGACGCGCCCACCGTGGCGGCGCTGCTCGCGGAGATGGACGCCGAGGTCCGCGCGTTCGTGCAGCAGGCCCGGCAGGACGCGCCGCTGGTGCGCAGCCTGCGCGCCTACATGCGCTATGCGGGCCAGGGCTGGGAGATCCCGGTGGCCGTGCCGGTCGAGCGTTTCGACCGCGCCGGCGTGCAGGCGCTGCGCGAGGCCTTCGTGACGGAGTACCAGCGGCTGTTCGGCCATGCCGTGCAGGGGCTGGACGCCGAGGTCGTGAGCTGGGCGCTGTCGATGCAGACCGTGCGGCCGGCGGTCGAGCGCCTGGACATCCTGGCGGGCGCTGCGGCGCCGGCCGATGGCACCGGGACCGTGGTGCGGCGCGCGGTGCTGGACAGCCGGCTCGGCAAGTGGGTGGACTGCGCCATCCATGCGCGCGCCAGCCTGCCCGTGGGCCAGCGCCTGGCCGGACCCCTGATGGTCGTGGAGCCCGAGACCTCGACCTATGTCTCGCCCTTCTTCGCGCTGACCGTGCAAGCCGACGGCAGCCTTCTCATCGTGCGCCAACAAGAAACCGAGGAAACCCTGTGAGCAACGACATCCAAGTCCACGAGCAGATCATGTGGAACCGCCTGATCGCGGTCGTCGAGGAGCAGGCCACCACGCTGGTGCGCACCGCGTTCTGCACCAGCGTGCGCGAGGCGGGCGACCTGTCGGCCGGTGTGTTCGACGCCAGCGGCCGCATGATCGCCCAGGCCGTGACGGGCACGCCGGGCCATGTCAATGCGATGGCCGAATCTGTGGGCCACTTCGTCGCGCGTTTCGGCCAGGACCTGCAGGCCGGCGATGTGCTGGTCACGAACGACCCCTGGCTGGGCAGCGGCCACCTGCACGACATCACGATGGTGACGCCGGTGTTCCGCCAGGCCGAGGGCGGCGCGCTGATCGGCTTCTTCGCGTCCACGGCCCATGTGGTGGACATCGGCGGCCGCGGCTTCGGGCCCGATGGCGCCGATGTCTACGAGGAGGGCCTGTGCATTCCGCCCATGAAGCTGTTCAAGCGCGGCGTGGTGAACGCGGACCTGCTGG
Source organism: Pseudorhodoferax sp. (assembly GCA_035544335.1). Taxonomy (GTDB): domain Bacteria; phylum Pseudomonadota; class Gammaproteobacteria; order Burkholderiales; family Burkholderiaceae_C; genus Pseudorhodoferax. The sequence goes on along the minus strand of DATKFT010000710.1, from coordinate 12,293 downwards.
CCATCCTGTCGAACAACGTGCGCGAGCGCGACCAGGTGGTCGGCGACTTCTACTCGCTGGCGGCCTGCAACGAGGTCGGCCGGCGCCGGCTCACCGAGATGCTGGACGAGTTCGCGCTGCCGGATCTGGCGGGCCTGGCGGAATTCATCTTCGCGCACAGCGAACGCGCCACGCGCGAGCGCATCGCGGCTCTGCCCGCCGGCGAGCATGCCTACGCGATGGCGGTCGACGGCTACGAGGCGCCGCTGGAGCTGTGCGTGCGGCTGCGCGTGCGCAGCGATGCGATCGAGGCCGACTTCGCGGGCACCTCGCCCATCAGCCGCTTCGGCATCAACGTGCCGCTGATCTACACCAAGGCCTATGCCTGCTATGCGATGAAGTGCGCGATCGCGCCCGACATCCCGAACAACTGGGCCTCGCTCAAGCCCTTCGAGATCGTGGCGCCCGAGAACTGCGTGCTGCACGCGCTGCGGCCCGCGCCGGTCTCGGTGCGGCATGTGCTGGGCCATTTCGTGCCGGACCTCATCTTCGGCGCGCTGCGCCACATCCTGCCGCAGACGGTGCCGGCCGAGGGCGCGAGCGCGTTGTGGAACCTGCAGCTGCGCTTCAAGCCGACACCGGCGAACCCCCAGGGGCGCAGCCACGAGGTGCTGGTCTTCAACTCCGGCGGCACGGGCGCGCGCCCGACCAAGGACGGGCTCAGCGCGACGGCCTTCCCGAGCGGCGTGCAGACCATGTCGGTGGAGGTCACGGAGAGCATCGGCCCCATCCTGGTCTGGCGCAAGGAGCTGCGCCAGGACTCGGGCGGCGCGGGCCGCTACCGCGGCGGACTGGGCCAGGTCATCGAGATCGGCGTGCGCGAAGGCCATGACTTCTCGGTCAACGCGATGTTCGACCGCGTGGACCACCCCGCGCGCGGCCACAACGCGGGCGGCAGCGGGGCGGCCGGTGGCGTCGCGCTGGACGACGGCACGCCGCTGGGCGCCAAGGGCCTGCAGCAGATCCCGCCGGGCCGCCGGCTCGTGCTGGCCTTGCCGGGCGGCGGCGGCAACGGCGCGCGCGGCGAACGCGCGCGCCAGCGGGTGCTGGAGGACCTGGCCGCAGGCTATGTGTCGCGGCCGCAGGCCCAGCGCGACTACCCGCACGCGTTCGCCGCCGATTGAAGCGAACGGCGAACAGCAAACAGCGGACGCGCGAAGCACCGCCCCCTTTGCCGGCGGGCGGGCCATTGAAAATCCTTGGACGAGGTTGAAGACATGAACATCCAGCAAGACCGCCGCGCCGCAGGCGCCCGTGCCGACCGCGGCGCCATTGCCGCGCCTGCCCTGGTGCCTTCCAGGCACCCTATGCAGTGGACGCGGCGCGGCCTCGCGCTGCTGCTGGGCGCGCTGGCCTGCACGACGCTGGCCCAGGCCCAGGCGCCGACCCCGGCGCCCTGGCCCCAGCGCCCCGTGCGCTGGGTCGTGCCGTTCGGCGCGGGCGGGCCCTCGGACGTCGTGGCCCGGCTCATGGCGCTCAAGCTCGGCGAGCGCTGGGGCCAGTCCGTGGTCGTGGACAACAAGCCCGGCGCCAACACCATCATCGGTGCGACCGACGTGGCGCGCGCGGCGCCCGATGGCTACACCTTGTTCCAGCCGCTCAACTCCACGTTCTCGATCAACAAGTTCGCCTACGGCAAGCTGCCCTACGACCTGGACCGCAACTTCCAGCCCATCGCGCTGCTGGCCACCTTGCCCGGCGTGTTCGTGTCCAACGACACGCTGCCGATCAAGAGCATCGCCGATCTCGTGCGCCAGGCCAGGGAGAACCCCGGCAAGGTGACGGTGGGCGGCGCGGCGGTCGGCCTGCAGATCGGCATCGAGATGTTCGCGCGCGACGCCCAGATCAGCCTGCAGTACGTGCCCTACAAGAGCGGCGTGGAGGTCACGCGCGCGCTGCTGGCCGGTGAGATCAACGTGGGTTTCGACCCGGTGGTGGCCAATGCGCCCTACATCAAGCAGGGCAAGCTGCACGCGCTGGCCTCCAACGGGCCCACGCGCATCGCGGCACTGCCCGAGATGCCCACGCTCGCGGAACTGGGCTACCGCAATTCCGAGGCGGTGATCCTGCATCCGCTGCTGGCGCCGGCCGGAACGCCGCCGGAGATCGTCACGCGCATCCAGAACGATGTGCGCGTGGTGCTCGAGCAGCCCGACGTGGTCGAGCGTTTCCGCGCGCTGGGCTTCGAGCCGACCTGGAAGACCGGCGCCGAGCTGCGCGACGCACTGCACGCCGATGCCGCGCGCATGGGCCCCATCATCAAGAGCCTCGGGATCAAGCTGGATTGAGCCGCGCGGCGCGGCCCTCGCCGTTTCCCGCGCGCCGGTGCGCGCAGAGGTGGCCAGCGCTCAGCCGGCGGTGCCGCCGCCGGCCGCCTCCTGCGGGCAGGGGGCGAGCACCCGCAGCGGGTAGCCGACGATGGCCTCGTCGCGCATGAGTTCGGTCAGCCACTGGATGAAGCCCTTGAGGACAGGGTGCTCGCGCCGGTTTGCGCGGAACAGCAGCGAGTAGCGCGGCGTCTTGCGGATGTCCAGGTCGCGCAACGCGTCCACGCCCAGAGGCGCGACGAGTCGGCCGGCCTGGATTTCCTCCAGCGCGCTCAGGTAGGACACGAAGCCCACGCCCAGCCCGCACAGGCTGGCCTCGAGAATGGCGGAGTTGGTCTGCAGCGGCAAGGTGGCCTGCTGGCCGCTGACGGGCGCGCCCAGGTGCGTGAGCGCGTCCTGCCAGAGGCGGTTCTTGCCGAGCGGCACGAGGAGCGTGTGCGCCGCGAGGTCGGCTGCGCCCTGCAGCGGCCGGTTGCGCGCGAGTTCCGGGCTGCAGGCCACGACCTTCAGGTCCTCGATCAGCGGCACGGCCACATAGCCTTCACGCCCCGCGTAGCCCCAGTGGATCGCGGCGTCCACACCCACGCTGTCGAAGTCGACGAGGTCGCTGCCGATGGACAGGTTGAAGTCCAGGCCGGGGTGCATCTTGAGGAACTTGGAGAGGTTGCGCAGCAGGTAGACGTCGGCGAAGTACGGGCTGACATGCAGGTACAGGCGCGGCGCGAGCCGCTCGCGCTGCACGCGTTCCACGCCTTCGGCGATCTCGTCCAGGCCCCGCGCGACACAGGCCGCGAGCGTTTCGGCCGCCAGCGTGGGCTCCACGCTGCGCACATGGCGCTCGAACAGCGGGCCGCCCAGCAGGTCTTCCAGCTGCTTGAGCTGGTGGCTGACCGCCTGCGGTGTGACGCAGAGCTCCTGCGCGGCATGGCGGACCGAGCGGTGCCGGACCACGGCTTCCAGTGTGCGCAGCGCGTTGAGCGGGGGAAGGCGGTACTTCATGGTGGGGCGGTGGGGGTCACCACGGTGCCCGTGGCATTGGGGGTGCTGCGCCAGGCGGCTCAGGGGTGGCGGGGACCGCGGGTCATGCCGGGGAAGGCGAAGGGGATCCCGATGCGGTGGAGGCGCGGCGGGCTTTCCGCGTGGGCGCGGCCGCCGGCGCGGCGACCAGGCTGATGAGGTAGTCGAGCGCCTGGGCGTGGTCCAGCGGCGCAGCGCCCGTGACGGCCAGCGCGTCCTGGGTCTCGACGTCGCTGTGCAGGAAGTACTGCACGAGGCCGCCGAGGGTGACCATCAGCAGGCCCGGCGGCACGTCGTCGCGGACCTGCCCTGTTTTTTGCAGCGCCGCGAAGAAGGGCACGAACATCTGGTTGAGGCTCTGCGAGCGTGCCTTGCGCTCCTCTTCGGGCGCGCCGAGCACGCGCCACAGCTGGAAGCGCAGCGCGCGCGGATGCGTACGCCAGTAGTCCATGTACGCGGCCATCAGCGTGCGCAGGCCCTGCGTCGAGCCCTGCTGCGCGGCATCCGCGGTGCCGGCCATCGCCTGGACGAATTCCTCGGAGATGCGGCTGCCGACCAGCTGCCACAGCGTGCCCTTGTCGCTGAAGTGGTGGTGGATGAGTCCGACCGACACGCCCGCTTCCTTGGCGATCTCGCGCGTGGTGGCACCGTCGAAGCCGCGTTGCGCAAAGACGGTCAGCGCGCCTTCCACGATGCGGTCGCGGGCGTCGACGGTGGTGTAGACCTTGCGGAGTTCAGACATGGAGCGGGTTCAGGTGGTGAGCCGGCGCGGAGCGGGCGGGCCGGTCCGGTGGTCTGCCGATCATAGGGGAGTGGCTTGCGTGCCCACGCGCGTCGGAAAGAGCCGCAGGAACCAGCAGAAGGCCGCGGCGAAGGCCAGCACGATGACGCCCTGGAACACGGGCCAGCCGACCTGCTGTGCCAGGCCGGGCAGGGCCATCAGGCTGGCTGTGCCGGCGAGCCGGCCCAGACCGTAGAGCAGCGCATAGTCGGTCGCCGCCTGCGGGCCCGTGGCCCATTCCAGGATGAGGCCGCCCAGCACCACGTACAGGGCCGAGACGGCGGCCGCCGCGAGCACGCTGCCGGCCATGGCCCAGGCCGCATGGGCGAGCACGGCGCCCAGCCACACGGTGCCGGCGCCGGCCAGGCCCGCCGCGGCCATGAGCTGGGCCGCACGCCGCAGCGGCAGCCGCCGCAGCAGCAGGGGCGCCAGCGCGCAGGCTGCGGCGTTGGCCAGTGGCGAGACGGTGCCGAGCACGCTGCCGATCTGCGCCAGTGGCACGCCCATGTCGACCAGCAGCAGCCGGTTGAAGTTGAACAGCGCGAGCATCGCGCAGACCAGGCCGCTGAGCCGCAGCAGCCTGCGTGGCATGCCGGGTTTGCGCAGCGTGTGGCCGAGGCTGGCCCGGCGCGGCGGCGCCTGTCGGGACAGCTGGCGGTCGCCGGCCACCAGTGCCAGCACGGGCAGGCCCGACAGCGCCATGAGCACGGCGATGGCGCCCAGCGTGCCGTGCCATGCCAGCTGGGGGTACAAGGCGACCAGCAGGCCGCCGCCGAGCACCGCGCCGATCGACACGCCGCCCAGCTTGGCCGCCGCTGCCGTGGCGCGCTGTGCCTGCGGGACCATCTCGACGGTGAGCGCGTCCAGTGCCAGGTCCATGCTGGCGGCGGCGAGCGTCGCGCAGAGTCCCAGCGCCATCAGCGTGCCCCAGGCGCCGGGTCCTGGCGGCTGCGCCGCCGCCGCCAGGATGGCCAGCACCGCCACCACCTGCATGGGCAGGATCCAGCCCGTGCGCCGGCCCAGCCAGGGCCAGCGGAAGGCGTCGATGGCGGGCGCCCACAGGAAGGCGATGCCGAACGGAAGAAACAGTGCGTAGACCCAGCGCATGGACGCGAGCGAGACGCCCTGGCTGCGCAGGATCGGCGCGAGGCCGCCCTGTACGAAGCCCAGGATGGCGCCCAGCGCCACATAGGCCATCGCGACGGCCAGCAGGATGGCCCACAGACGGGGTGGCCTGCCGGTCGTGGCGGGAACGGTGACGGGATCGGCGCTGGCCATGGATCGGCGCCCGCCTCAGAAGCGCGCCGTCGCGCCGAGGCCGACGAGGCGGGGCTGTCCCAGCCGCACCGAACTCACGGCCGCGGTCCAGGCCTGGCCGGCGACGAGGTAGTGCTTGCCGAGGAGGTTGGACGCGAAGCCGTAGATTTCCCAGTGGCCGTGCTGCCAGCCCAGCCGCGCATGGACGAGGCCGTAGCCCGGCAGCGTGAAGCTGTCCTTGACGTCGGCGGCGCGCCTGCCCACGTACTGCCAGGCCACCGAGGTCTTGAGCTGGCCTTCGGCGCCGCCGATGCGCAGCGGTGTGTCGTACTGCAGGCCCAGCGTGGCGTTGAGCCGGGGCATGTTCGGCACCCGGTTGCCGGAGCGGGCGCCCGTCGGGCTGCCGCCGGGCACGTCCACGAGTTCGGCGCGGGTGTGGCCCAGGCCCGCGCTGAGCTGCAGGCGCGGGCTGGGCTTGACGAGCGCCTCGAGCTCCACGCCCTGGCTGCGGTAGTCCAGCGACGCCGTGCCGAACAGCAGCTGGCTCGGGTTGAAGACGATCAGGTGGCCGTTGCGGACCTCGTTGTGGAAGACCGCGCCGTTCAGGCCCAGGCGGCGGTCCAGCCACAGGGTCTTGAAGCCGGCTTCGTGGGTCCAGCTCTTGGAGCTGGGGTAGGGCGCCTCGGCCTTGCCGTAGGCGCCGTTGGCCTGCACGGCCGGAAAGCCCGCGCCGACCGCGCCGCGCGAGACCGTGGCATAGACCATGGCGTCGGCCGTCCAGTCGTAGGACAGGCCGACGCGGCCGGTGACGAAGTGGTCTGTGAGGCGCTGGCTGTGGCTGGAGCGCGGCACGACCGCCGCGTTGCCGTTGCCGACGAACAGGTAGGCGGCGTCCTTGGCCTCGTGCGTGTAGCGCAGGCCCAGCGTGGCCTTGAGCCGCGCGCTGAGGCTGGCCGTGCCTTCGCCGAACAGGCCGATGCTGTCGGTGCGGATCCGGTTGTCCTGGGTGCCGTTCTGCGTCTGGAAGTTGAAGGCGGCGGCGGAGGCCACGGCCTGCGTGTCGTTGCCAAAGCGCGAGCGCAGGGCATGGACGCCCGCGGTCCAGCTCCAGGGGCCGTCCTCGCGCGTCGAGAGCCGGACCTCCTGCTGCAGGACCTGCTCGCGGAAATGGATGTTGGCGTAGTCGGCGTAGGGCAGGTTGTAGAGGGACTGCGCCTGCTGGGTCATGGCCGCGTAGACCAGGCCGTCGGTCAGGTCGAAGGGCTGGTGCGAGCGGCTGTCCTGGTAGCCCGTGAGCGCGGTGAGCCGCAGCGTGTCGAACTCGTGCTCGAGCTTGAGCGACGCGCCCGTGTCCTTCCAGCGGATGTTGCCGGCCGGCGCGACCGCGCTCTGCGGGAAGGCCGGGTTCTGGCGCCAGATGAAGCGCGGTGCGCTGGATGCGCGCGCGTCGTGGAAGCCCGTGAAGGTGGCGATGGTCCTGTCGCCGAGCAGCCACAGCAGGGACCCGCGCGCCGCGCCGACCTCGGTGCGGCCGTCCTTGCCGCCGGTGGCCACGTTGGGCACGGTCCCGTCGCGCTTGGAATAGCGCAGGGCCACGCGGCCCGCGAGCGACTCCGAGAACGGCATGTTGGCCACGACATCGCCCAGCGCATGGCCGTGGGTGCCGGCCTCCGTGGTCGCGGAGAACGTGCGCCGGAACGTGGGCGCGTTGGGCACGACATGGACCGCGCCGCCCTGGGTGTTGCGGCCGAACAGCGTGCCCTGCGGGCCGCGCAGGATCTCGACGCGGTCGATGTCGATCAGGGACGGTGGCGCGCCGTAGACCGAGCGCGCCATCTCGTTGAAGTACATGACCACCGAGGTGTCGTCGGCGGACAGCGGGGCGAAGGAACCGACGCCGCGGATGACGAAGAGGTTGCCGTACTGGCCGCCGCTGTCGGCGAACGCCACGTTCGGGGCGGCGCGCGCGAGGCCCGCATTGCTGTCCGCCGGCGTGGTCGCCGTGGCGGCGGCCGTGCCGTCGACCACGGTCATGCTGATGGGCACCACGTGCGCGGACTCCTCGCGCTTGCGCGCGGTGGTCGTGACGGTCGGCAGTGCGCCGGCGCTCGGCGCCGACGCCGACGCCGGCGGGTCCTGGGGGCCGTCGCCTGCCCAGGCGCAGGGCAGGGCGAGCAGGGCGGCGCCGAGCGCGCAGGCGGCGCGCGGAAGGCGGAGACCGTGCGCTGGGCGGCGCACGGGTCGAGGGCTCGGGCTCGGATGGGGGCTCGGATGGGGGCTCGGATGCATGGCTTTCTTCGGTGGCGGTTCGGAACGATGCGGTGCCGCAGGGGGCCCGCCCGGCGCCATGGGACGCGGCAGGCGGCGCCGACCAGGGCATTGCCATTGGCCGGGCAATCAATATACTGATCAATTGATTAGTGTGGATGGTAGTCATTCTCAACAACTGCTGTCAAGGCATGGGGGCGGGAACACGTCGGCGCGTGGCGACCGACCTGGCAGCCATCGCTTTCGAGTCCAATCGCTTTTTGACATGTCAAAATAATATGTAGTACATTTCAAAAACTCAAAATCACGGTGAAAAAGCATGTCAAGTAGCGCGATGCAGGCCTTGTTCCAGCCTTTGCAGGTCGGCAAGCTGGTTTTGCGGAATCGGATCCTGAGCACGGCCCACACCTCGGGGGCCGGTGAAGATGGCAAGCCGAAGGAGCGCTACCAGGCCTACCACGAGGAAAAGGCCCGGGGCGGGATCGGCTTGACGATGGTGGGCGGGTCGACCGCGGTGGCGCCGGACACGCCGGGCGCGGACATGCTGCACCTCGACGCGTCGACGGACGACATCGTTCCGTTCTACCGGCAGCTCGCATCGCGCGTGCATGCCCATGGCGCGGCCGTGTTCGCGCAGATCGCCCACATGGGGCGGCGCGCCAACTGGGACAACCAGCACTGGCTGTCGCCGGTCGGGCCCTCGGCCGTGCGCGAGCCGGCGCACCGCTCGTTCCCCAAGGCGGCGGAGATCGGCGACATCCGCAGGCTGGTCGACGCGTTCGCGTCGGCCGCGCGGCGCGTGCAGCTCGGCGGCATCGACGGGGTCGAGCTGTCGGCCACGCACGGCCACATCGTGGACCAGTTCTGGTCCCCGCGCGTGAACCTGCGCACGGACCGCTATGGCGGCTCCCTGGCCAACCGGGTCCGCTTCTCGCTCGAGGTGCTGCACGCCATGCGCAAGGCTGTCGGCGACGACTTCGTGCTGGGCATCCGCATGTCCGGCGACGAGCTCATCGATGGCGGCCTGGGCCTGGACGAATGCCTGGCCATCGCGCGCCTGATGGTCACGGAGGGCACGGTCGACTACGTGAGCGTGCTGGCGGCCCAGGCCGAGAACATCAGCGACCACGCCGACATCTTTCCCAACATGTCGATGCCGTCGGCGCCCTACCTCTACGTGGCCAATGCCATGAAGCAGGAGCTCGCCGTGCCCGTGTTCCACGCCCAGCGCATCGCCGACGTGCACACTGCCGCGCGCATCGTGGCCGAGGGCCATGCGGACGCGGTGGCCATGACGCGCGCCCACCTGGCGGACCCGCACATCGCCCTGAAGGCCAGGGAAGGGCGCTTCGACGACATCCGCCCCTGCGTGGGCGCGAACTACTGCATCGACCGGCTCTACGCGGGCGGGCAGGCCTATTGCCTGCACAACCCCGTGACCGGCCGCGAACAGCTGCTGCAGCACCGGCCGGCCCAGGCCGCCCGGGCCCGGCACGTGGTCGTGGTGGGCGCGGGTGTCGGCGGCCTGGAGGCGGCCCGCGTGCTGGCCGAGCGCGGCCACCGCGTGACCCTGGCCGAGCAGCACACGGTGCTGGGCGGCCAGCTGCGCATCGCCGCGCGCCTGCCCTGGCGCGAGTCGCTGCTGGGCATCGCGCGCTGGCAGGAAGCCCAGGTCCGCAAGCTCGGCGTCACGGTGCACAGCGGCCAGGCCGTCGATGCCGCCTGGGTCATGGCGCAGCAGCCGGACACGGTGATCCTGGCCACGGGCGGGCTGGCCAACCTGCCCCGGCTGCCGGGTGCCGAGCTGGCGATGACGCCATGGCAGGCGCTGGACCTGGACGGCGACCTGGCGGGCCGCCGCATGCTGGTGTTCGACGACAACGGCCGCGAGATCGCCGCGAGCGCCGCCGAGCACCTGGCGGCGCGCGGCGCGCAGGTGGTCTTCATGACCGCCGACCCGCACGCGCTGCCGCTGCTGGAGCGCACCACGCGTCCGGTGTTCATGCGCCACCTGCAGCAGGGCGGCGTCCGCTTCCTGACCGACACGCGCCTGCGCGAACTCGCACGCGAAGGGGGACGGATCCGCACCCTGAGCGCCGGGGAGTACAGGGCCGACACGGTGACGGACTGGTTCGACGGCGTGGTGATCGACTACGGCACCGCGCCCGCGGACCCGGGCCTGTACGAAGCGCTGCAGCCGGCCTCGCGCAACCACGGCGAGCTGGACCTGGCGGCCTTCATCGCGGTACGGCCCCAGACCATCGTGCACAACGAGGACGCGCGTTTCGACCTGCACCGCATCGGCGACGCGGTGTCCAGCCGCAACGTCCATGCGGCGGTCTACGACGCGCACCGGCTGGCCAGCGCACTCTGAACGGAAGCCGCATGCACACGATCACCGTCCACGGCCTCGCCACCCTGGCCGCCGCCATGCTCTGGGCGAGCCTGGCCTTCGGCCTCGTCAGCGTCTGCGTGCACGCGCGCCACTGGCGCCGCGGGCGCCGTGAGCACCATGCGCCCGTGCGCTGGCTGCAGGCGCTGGCCCGGCTGCCGCGCCGCTACCTCGTGGACGTCCACGGGGTCGTGGCCGGCCACCGCCAGACCGCCTGGATGCACGCCCTGCTGGCCGGCGGCTTCCTGGCGACGCTGGCCTGCTGGGCGCTGTTTCCCTGGGTCGCGCTGCCGGCCTGGCTGGCGGTGCAGGCGCTGGGCCTGGTCGCCGTGACCGGGGGCGCCGTCCTGCTGGGCCTGCGCCGCGCGCCACGGCAGGCCGAGGCCGCGCCACGGCCCCAGCGCCTGAGCCGTGGGCGCTTCACTGCGCTGCCCTGGGCCTTTCTGGCCTACGCGCTGGGCTCGGCCGTGCTGACGGGCTCGCTGGCCTTGGGCGCCGTCCGCCGCGCGGACCTCGCCAGCATGGCGGGCGCCGCCAGCCTCATGGCCGCGCTGCTGTACCTGGTCGCCTGCGTGCGCTGGCAGCCCCTGCGCCATGCCGTCTTCGGCGCGCTGTACGTGGCCGCGCATCCCAAGCCCTGGCGTTTCGCTGCGCGGCCGGTGGCGGGCGCGGAGCCGTCCGCGCGGACGGAGCTGTCCGAACGCCCGCCCGTCGGCCGCGCCAGCGACTTCGCCTGGACGCAGCTGCTGTCGTTCGACGCCTGCGTCGAGTGCGGGCGCTGCGAGGCCGTCTGCCCCGCCCATGCGACGGGCCACCAGCTCAACCCCAAGGCGCTGATCCAGGGCCTGGTGCGCGCCACGGGCCTGCGCGCCGAACCCTATGCGGGCCAGGCCCACGCGCCGGCCGGTGAGGGGACGCACGCGTCGTCGGGCACCGGGACCCACGCGCCGGCCACGGGCGCACAGGTGCTCGGCATCGCCGCCGAGACGCTGTGGTCGTGCACCACCTGCGCGGCCTGCGTGCAGGCCTGCCCGATGTTCATCGAGCATGTGGACGCCGTGACCGATCTGCGGCGCCACCTGACCCAGGCCATCGGTGCCATGCCGGGCAAGCTGCCCGAGATGGTGCGCGAGATCCGCGAGAGCGGCAACAGCTTCGGCCAGCCGGCCGCGCACCGCTGGTCCTGGGCAACCGACCTGCAGCTGCGCACGCTGCGCGAGGTCGGTGCCGCCGACGTGCTGGTCTGTGCCGGCGACGCGGGCTTCGAGCCGCACGGGCAACAGGCGCTGCGCGCCCTGCTGCGTGCGCTGGCCCTGGCCGGCGTGGACCACGCCATCCTCGGCGAGGAAGAACGCGACTGCGGCCACCTGCCACGGCGCTGCGGTGACGAGGCGGCCTTCCTCGCGCTGCGCGAGGACAACCTGCAGACGCTGTCGCGCTACCGGTTCCGCGTGCTGCTGACGGCCGATCCGCATGCCTTGCACACGCTACGCAACGAGTACCCGGCCGCGCCCTGGACGGTGCTCCACCACACGGAGTACCTCGCGCGGCTGCTCGACGAGGGGCGGCTGCGTCCGCGCGCGGCGCAGCCCGGCACCGTGGTGCTGCACGACGCCTGCTACCTCGGCCGGCACAACGGCGTCTACGACGCGCCGCGCGCGCTGCTGCGCCAGGCGGGCTACGCGATGGTGGAGGCGCCGCGCTCCCGGGACAACGCGTTCTGCTGCGGTGGCGGCGGTGGCCAGGCGTGGGCCGGCCAGCCTTCGCGCCAGTCGATCCCGATCGTGCGCTTCGAGGAGCTGGCCGCCACGGGCGCCCGGGACATCGCGGTCGCCTGCCCCAACTGCAAGCTCATGCTGCAGGGCGCGGCCGGCCAGGGCGTGCGGATACGGGACGTGGCCGAACTGCTGGAGGACACGCTGTGAGCCGCGCCGCGGGTGCCATCGTGTTCGGTGGCGATCTTCTGCACGCCGCGGACATGGCCCGCTGCGAGGGCCTGTGGGGTGCCGCGCAGGAGCTGGCCGGTGCGCAGGCACCGTCGGCGCTGCTGGTCGGCACGCGCAGCGGGCAGCGGCCCGGCCTGCGGCAGGACGCGCAGGATGCGCTGCGCCGGATCCGGGCCTGCCGGGCCGCGCGGCCCGGCGCCATCGGCCTGTTCAGCGCATCGGACCCGTTCTCGGCGCATCTGGCGCGCACGCTCAGCGCGCACGAC
>DATKFT010000709.1:0-2135 GCA_035544335.1 Pseudorhodoferax sp. | reverse complement strand
GCGCTCGGCCAGCGCGTCCAGCTGCGCATCGCCGAAGCGCGTCCACCAGTCGCCGCGCTCGAGCGCGTCGCCAGGCTGGGCCGGCACCCAGCCTTCGGCGGCCGGTGCCTCCTTGAAGGCCGCGGCGAAGGCGGTGTCGGGCCGCTCGTAGCGCGGCCCCACGGCGCAGCCGGCCAGCAGCACGGGCAGCGCGAGCAGAACGGAACGGCGGGGCAACAACAGGGGCTTCATACGGTTCGGGCCAGCAGGCGGTCGTTGGCGGCCGGGCGGCGCAGCTTGTCCAGCAGCACGTAGACCACGGGCACGGTCAGAAGGGTCAGCAGCTGGCTGGCGATCAGCCCGCCGACGATGGTCACGCCCAGCGGCTGGCGCAGCTCGGCGCCCTGGCCGAAGCCGATGGCCAGCGGCAGCGCGCCCAGCGCGGCGGCCAGCGTGGTCATGAGGATGGGCCGGAAACGCAGCAGGCAGGCCTCGCGCACGGCGTCCAGGGCCGACAGGCCGCGTGCGCGCTGCGCCTCGAGCGCGAAGTCGATGATCATGATGGCGTTCTTCTTGACGATGCCGATCAAGAGGAACAGGCCGATCAGCGCAATGATGGACAGCTCCATGCGGAACATCAGCAGGCCCAGCACCGCACCCACGCCGGCCGAGGGCAGCGTGCTGAGCACCGTGATCGGGTGGATCAGGCTCTCGTAGAGCACGCCCAGCACGATGTAGATCACCACGATGGCGGCCACGATCAGGAGCGCCTGCTGGCCGCCGGTGTCCTGCGCCGCGCGCGCGGTGCCCGCGAAGCTGCCGCGCACGTTGATCGGCATCGCGATGTCGTTCTCGGCCTGCTTGACGAGCTGCTGCGCCTCGGCCAGCGTGACGCCGTCCGCGAGGCTGAACGAGACCGTGCTGGACAGCTCGGTGTCGTCGTGGCTGATGGAACTGGGCACGGCCCGCTCGCCCACGCGCACGAAGCCTGAGAGCGGCACCATGGTCGTCGTGCTGGTGGCCAGCGCCTGGCCGGCCGAGGAGTTGCGCGCGCCGGGGTTGGCCGAGGTCACGGTCGAGGTGCCGGTGCTGCTGTCCGACAGGACCTGCACCGTGGTCGTGCTGGCCTGGCCCGTCAAGGGGTCCACCGTGGTCGTGACCGTGGACGGCACGTACAGGTCCTTGAGCACGAGCGGCGCCTGCTGGTAGCGCGGCGCCCATTCCATGATCACCGAGTACTGGTTGAGGTCGTTGTAGATGGTCGCCACGGAGCGCTGGCCGAAGGCGTTGTACAAGGCCGCGTTGACGGCCGCCGTGTTCACGCCCAGGCGCGCCGCGGCGTCGCGGTCCACGGACACGAAGGTCTCCACGCCGTTGTCCGAGGATTCGCCGTCCACGTCGGTCAGCTGCGGCAGCTCGGCCATGCGGTCGGACAGCTTCTTGGACCAGGCGCGCAGGTCGGCCAGCGAATCGCTCTTGAGCGTGTACTGGTAGGTCGAGTTGCTCTGGCGCCCGCCCATGCGCAGGTCCTGCACCGGGCCCAAAAACACGCGCAGCCCGGTCAGCTGGTTCAGCTGCGGGCGCAGCCGGTCGATCACGGCCTGGGTCTTCTCGCTGCGGCCCTGGCCCAGCGGCTTCAGGTTCACGAACATGAAGCCGCCACCCGCGCGCGAGCCGCCACCGAAGGCCACCACGGTGTCCACGGCCGCGTCGGCGCGGATGATGTCCACCGCCTGCTTGAGCTTGGCCGTCAGCGCGGACGAGGAGATGCTCTGGTCGGCGCGGATGCCGGCGTTGAGCTGGCCGTTGTCCTGCTGCGGGAAGAAGCCCTTGGGCACCTGCATGAACAGCCAGACGTTCAGGCACACCACCACGAGCAGCGAGAGCATCACCAGCGCCTTGCTGGCCAGCGCCCAGTCCAGGCTGTGCGCGTAGACGCGCAGGCTCCAGTCCCACAGCCGCTCGGTCGCGCGCACGAACGGGCCGCTGATGGGGCCGGGCCGGCGCGCACGGTAGTGGCTCTCGGCGCGCAGCAGCATCGCGCACAGCATGGGCGTGGTGGTCAGCGAGATCACGAGCGAGATCAGCACCGCGGCCGACAGCGTGACCGCGAACTCCTGGAACAGCCGGCCGACCTGCCCGCCCATGAACAGCAG
>DATKFT010000708.1:0-4604 GCA_035544335.1 Pseudorhodoferax sp. | reverse complement strand
GCGCCGCATCATCCGCCGCGCGATCCGCCACGGCTACAAGCTGGGCAAGAAGACGCCGTTCTTCCACAAGCTCGTGCCCGAACTCGTGGCGCTGATGGGCGAGGCCTATCCCAACCTCAAGGCCTCGGAGCAGCGCATCGTCGAGACGCTCAAGGCCGAGGAGGAGCGCTTCTTCGAGACGCTGGAAAACGGCATGGAGATCCTGGACGCGGCGCTGGCCGACGGCGCCAAGGTGCTGCCGGGCGAGGTGGCCTTCAAGCTGCACGACACCTACGGCTTCCCGCTGGACCTGTCCAACGACGTGGCGCGCGAGCGCGGCGTGACGGTGGACGAGGCGGGCTTCCAGGCAGCGATGGACAAGCAGAAGGCCGCGGGCCGCGCGGCCGGCAAGTTCAAGATGGACCGCGCGCTCGAATACGGCGGCGCCGGCAACGTCTTCACGGGCTACGAGCACCTGGCCGAGCCGGCCCAGGTCGTGGCCCTGTACCACGAAGGCACGCCCGTGCAGCAGCTGGCCGAAGGGCACAGCGGCGTCGTGGTGCTGGACCGCACGCCCTTCTACGCGGAGAGCGGCGGCCAGGTCGGCGACAGCGGCATCCTGGCGGCCGAGGGCCTGCAGTTCGGCGTGGAGGACACGCAGAAGATCAAGTCCGACGTCTACGGCCACCACGGCGTGCTGACCCAGGGCGTGCTGCAGGTCGGCGACACGGTGCAGGCCCAGGTCGACGTGGCGCGCCGCCAGTCCACCATGCGCAACCACAGCGTGACCCACCTCATGCACAAGGCGCTGCGCGAGGTGCTGGGCGAGCATGTGCAGCAGAAGGGCTCGCTGGTCGACGCCGACAAGACGCGTTTCGACTTCACGCACAACGCGCCCGTCACCGATGCGCAGGCCACCGAGATCGAAAAGCGCGTGAACGCCGAGATCCTGGCCAATGCCGAGACCCTGGCGCGCGTGATGGACATCGAGGCCGCCAAGGCCACGGGCGCCATGATGCTGTTCGGCGAGAAGTACGGCGACAGCGTGCGCGTGCTGGACATCGGCACGAGCCGCGAGCTGTGCGGCGGCACGCACGTGGGCCGCACGGGCGACATCGGCCTGTTCAAGATCACGTCCGAGAGTGGGGTGGCCGCCGGCATCCGCCGCATCGAGGCCATCACGGGCGAGAACGCGCTGGCCTACCTGCAGCAGCTCGAAGCCACCGTGCAGCAGGCCGCCGCCAGCCTGAAGGCGCCCGTGGCCGAGCTGCAGGCGCGTATCGCGCAGACCCTGGAGCAGGTGCGCGCACTGGACAAGGAAGTGGCCGCCCTCAAGGGCAAGCTGGCGTCCAGCCAGGGCGATGAACTGCTGGCGCAGGCCGTGGACGTCAAGGGCCTCAAGGTGCTGGCCGCGCGGCTGGACGGCGCCGACGTGAAGACCCTGCGCGAGACCATGGACAAGCTCAAGGACAAGCTCAAGACCGCCGCCATCGTGCTGGCCGTGGTCGACGGCAGCAAGGTCCAGCTGGCTGCCGGCGTGACGGCCGACAGCGTGGGCAAGGTCAAGGCCGGCGAGCTGGTCAACTTCGTGGCCCAGCAGGTCGGCGGCAAGGGCGGCGGCAAGCCCGACCTGGCCATGGCCGGCGGCACCGACGCGAGCGGCCTGGCCAAGGCGCTGGCCTCGGTGCAGGGCTGGGTGAGCGAACGGGCCTGAGCCGCCAACACACAGGCCCGGACTGCGTCCACCGCGGTCCGGGCTCTGCCAGAGCTGCAGAGCTGCCCCCGCCGGCGCGCACCGCGCCGGCGCCGCGGGATCAGCCCACCACGACGAGCTTGGCGTTCGTGAGTTCGCGTGCACCCAAGGGGCCGAGCTCGCGGCCGAAGCCCGAGTCCTTGACGCCGCCGAACGGTGCGCGCGGGTCCGAACGCACGAAATCGTTGATGAACACGGCGCCGGCCTGCAGGCGCGCGGCGATGCGCTGCGCGCGCGCGGCATCGGCGCTGAACACGGTGGCGCCCAGGCCGTAGGGCGTGGCGTTCGCGAGCCGCACGGCCTCGTCGTCCGAGTCCACCGTGAAC
Organism: Pseudorhodoferax sp.; assembly: GCA_035544335.1. Lineage (GTDB taxonomy): Bacteria > Pseudomonadota > Gammaproteobacteria > Burkholderiales > Burkholderiaceae_C > Pseudorhodoferax. The sequence continues at coordinate 2,546 of DATKFT010000708.1, read as the reverse complement.
AGCAGCGCCACGGGGCCGAAGATCTCTTCCTGCACGATGGGCGCGTCGTGCGAGAGGCCCGCGATCACGGTGGGTGGGTAGTAGTTGCCGGGGCCTTGGGCTGGTACGCCGCCGCACAACAGCTGGCCGCCCTGGTCGAGCGCGGCCAGCACCTGCGCATGGACGCTCGCGCGCAGGTCGGCGCGGGCCAGCGGGCCCAGCTGGGTCTCGGGCAGCAACGGGTCGCCCATGCGCAGCGCCGAGGCGCGCGCGACGAAGGCCTGCTGGAACTTCTCGGCGATCGCGGCATGCACGAAGAAGCGCTTGGCCGCAATGCAGCTCTGCGCGTTGTTCGAGAAGCGCGAGGTCACGGCCAGCTGCACGGCACGGTCGAAGTCGGCGTCTTCGCAGACGATGAAGGGGTCCGAGCCGCCCAGCTCGAGCACGGCCTTCTTGCCGTGCGCGCCCGCGGCCTGGGCCACGGCACGGCCGGCCTGCGTGCTGCCCGTGACGGTGACGCTGCGCACGCGCGGATCGGCCACGATGGCGGCGACCGCGTCGCGCCGGATGGCCAGGTTCAGGTAGACGCCGGCCGGCGCGCCCGCGTCCAGCACCAGCGCTTCGAGCGCACGTGCGCAGCCCTGCACGCTTTCGGCGTGCTTGACCAGCACCGTGTTGCCCGACAGCGCGGTCGGGATGAAGAAGCGCAGCACCTGCCAGAACGGCAGGTTCCAGGGCATCACGGCGAACACCGGGCCCAGCGATTCGTAGACCACGCGCGCGTTCATGCCCGCTATGGGCAGCGGCGCGAGGTAGTCGGCCGCGCGCTCGGCGAAATGCCGGGCGCCGAGCGCGGCCTTGCGCACCTCGGCCACGGCCTCGGCCAGCGGCTTGCCCATCTCCTCGGTGATGAGCCGGCCATAGCGTTCGGCACCTTGCTCGAGCAGCACGCCCAGACGCTGGATGACGGCCGCGCGTTCGGCCAGCGGCAGCGCCGACCAGTGCTGCCAGGCGGCGTCGGACTGCGCGAGCCGGGCTTCGATGTCCTCGGCGCTGTGGCCCGCATGGGTGGCGAGCTGTTCGCCGGTGGCGGGATTGTGGGATGCGAAGGCGCGCACGGGCGCGGTGGAGGTGGTGGACATGCAGGAAGGGGAACGAGGAGCAAGAAAAGGGCCGCCGGCGTGGCGCGGGCGGCCGCGGGGGCTGCCGTGGAGCCACGACAGCGGCGGCGCGAAGCCTTCAGTCCTTCAGTCGGTCTGGATGTTGCGCAGCTTGATCAGTTGGGCCCATTTCTCGCGGTCGCGTGCGATGAGTTCGCTGAGCGCCTGCGGCGTGCTCAGTTCCATGGTCGCACCGCGGTCGGCCAGCAGCTTCTGCACGGCCTCGGACTGCATGGCTTTCTGCAGCTGGCCATGGATCTGGCCCGTGAGCTCGGCCGGCATGGCCTTGGGGCCGATGAAGGCAAACCAGACACGGTCCTGGAAGCCCGGCAAGGTGTTGGACAACGGCGGCACCTCGGGCGCCTTGGGCGAGGGCGTGGTCGTGGTGATGCCCAGCGCGTGCAGCTTGCCGGCCTGCATGTAGGGCAGCGCGTTGGACAGGTTCTCGAACGCGAGGTCCACCTGGCCGCCCAGCAGGCCCTGCAGCACGAGCGCGCCGCCCTTGTAGGGCACGTGGATCAGCTGCGTGCCGGTGGCTTGCTGGAACATCTCGGCATTCAGGTGGCCGCTGGAGCCGTTGCCCATGGAGGCATAGGACACCTTGCCCGGGTTGGCCTTCATGTGCGCGATGAGCTCGGGCAGCGTGCGTGCGGGCACCGAGGGGTGGACCACGAGCACGTTGGGCAGCGACATGGTCGTGGTCAGCGGCGTGAGGTCCTTGACCGTGTCGACCTTCATGTCCTTGTAGATGGACGGATTGATGGTCAGCGCGCTGGAGGTCACGAGGCCGATGGTGTTGCCGTCGGGCTTGGCGCGCGAGATGGCCTGCAGGCCGATCACGCCGTTGGCGCCGGGCCGGTTCTCCACCACCACGCTGCGGCCGGTGTCGCGGTTCATGGACTGGGCCACGAGGCGCGCGACGGCATCGCCCATGGCGCCGGGCGGGTAGGGAATGACGATGGTCAGCGGCGTCGTTTCCGCGGCGGCCAGCGTGGCGGCGCAGGCGAGCCAGGCGCCGAACAGGCGGCGGGTGAGTCGGTTCATGGATCTGTCTCCGTTGTTCGTTGAAAGAGCGCACGGCTGCGCCGGGCGGCGCAGCCGTGCAGGGACCATCAGGGCCGGGCGGGCCGCAGTTCGAAGTCGGCCGCCAACCGGCGCGAGGCACTGGCCAGCAGCGTGGTGTCGCCGCCCACGGCCACGAAGCTGGCGCCCAGTGCGAAGTAGTGGCGGGCCAGAGCGGGGTCGCCCGTGACCGTGCCGACCGGCTTGCCCAGCGCGATGGCGCGGCGCATGGCCTGGTCGACCGCCTCCTGCACCACCGGGTGCGTGGGCTGGCCCGGGTAGCCCAGGTCGGCCGCGAGGTCGGCCGGGCCGATGAAGATGCCGTCCACGCCGTCCACGGCGCAG
>DATKFT010000707.1:0-2119 GCA_035544335.1 Pseudorhodoferax sp. | reverse complement strand
GATCACCGCGCCGAACACGATGCCGTTGAGCAGCAGCCGCAGCGAATACAGCGTGGACAGGCCCAGGCGCTGCCAGTCCTCATGGACCACGTCGATCAGGCTTTGCGGCGGTGCGAAGAACGGCGGCGGCAGCGCGCCGAGCTTGGCCGTCAGCGTCTCCCACAGCGCCAGCAGCAGCGGCGCGGCCACCAGCCAGGCACCGGCCGGGCGCAGCCAGCGGTCGATGCGCCGTACGCGCCGTACTCGTCGCACAGGCAGCGCAGCCGATGCCAGCAGCAAAAGGGCCACGGCCAGGGCGGCAATGCCGAATTCCTGCGTGAACGCCCATTCGCTGAAGCCGATCTCCTTGTTGGGCCACAACAGGGTCAGCATGCCCAGGCCGGCCCAGGCGGCGGCGGCCAGCAGGCCGGTGCGCCAGGGGCCGGCCTTGCGCGTGCCTTGCGCCTGTTCCCGTTCCAGGCCGGGTGCGGCATCCGTGGCGCCCAGGCGCCAGCGTGGTCTTGCGGTGCTCATGCCAGCACGTCCAGCGTGATGTGACTGGCAAAGCGGCCAGGGTCGGTCTGCTTCTTGAGCACGCCGGCCGTGCGGAAGTCGGCCGCAAAGGCCTGGACCTCGTCGCGCAGCGGCTTGCCGTGCGGATGGTGCTTGAAGGTCAGCTCGGCCAGCAGGCGCTGCAGGTCCTCGACGGGCACCTTGGGCGAGTACTTGGCAAAGATCTTCGCCGTTTCGTTGGGGTTCTCGGCGATGTAGTCCGAGGCCTGGGTCAGCGCGCGCACCACGCTGGCCGCTGCGGGCTTGTTGGCCCGGGCGAACTTTGCGCCTGCGCCGATCACGCAGCAAATGCTTTCGGCGTACTCGTTCTTGGCGCTGTTGCCCAGTTCGAGGAAGGTGCCGGGGTTGCGTTTCTCGATCAGGTAGAGATTCGGGTCGCCGTCGGCAATGGCCTGGATCTCGCCCTTCTTGGCGGCCACATCCAGCAGGTCGGCCGGGTAGACGCGCCATTCGATGTCCTTGTCCACATCCAGACCGCGCTTGGCCAGGTGGATGGAATAGAACTGCTTGGCCGGGCTGTTGAGGTCGGCCACGCCGATGGTCTTGCCCTTGAGCGTGCTGGGGTCCAGCGTGACGCCGGCCGACTTCAGGCCCACCAGGCGCAGGCAGCCGCCGTGCACGCTGCCGATGAGCTTGACATCCAGCCCCGCCTCCAGCGGCTTGATCCAGCGGTGGATCAGGCCCGCGCCCGCATCGGCCTTGCCCGTGGCCAGCGCCTCCAGCAACTGGTCGGCCGAGCCGCCCCAGTTCAGCAGTTCCACGTCCAGGCCGTTGCGCTCGAAGAAGCCGCGCTCCAGCGCCACGGGAATGGGCGAATGGCAGAAGCTGGCCTGGCTCCAGGCAAAGGTGATCTTCTGGCGCGGCTGCGCCCCGGCGCGGCCGCTGAACCAGGCGGTCGATCCCAGCGCGCCGGCTGCGGCGCCGGCGCGGATCAGGGTGCGGCGCGAGAGCGAGGGCTCGGTCGCCTCGGGAGCATCGAGCGCCCCGAAAGCACCGCAATCGGCGCCATGGGCGCAGCGGCTGTCCTGGGTCCTGTCGATCTCGGTCTGGGTCTTGCGGGTCATGGAACTCCCTCCAAAGCAGTTTCGGGACTGCCGATGCTGTCCGCTGAGTGCCGTGTTTCCAACGACGCAAAACGCGCATCCATATGTGCGTGGCAACTAGGAAGGGCGCGGCCCGGCGACATGCGCAAACCGAATAAGCGAACGCGTTTTTCTTCGTAGTGCGCAGGGCGCGGGCTTCGAATAATGGGCTGCATCGACCACTCATACGGAGTCCATGCATGACCTCAGCGACCGGCACCGAGTCCGCCCCGCACGACGCAGCCAGCGATGCGCTGTGGCAGCAGGACACCCAGGCCCTGCACGCCGGCTACCGGGGGCGAGAGCAGCAGCGCAGCGCGGCCGTGCCCATCTACCAGAGCACCTCCTTCGTGTTCGACAGCGCCCAGCACGGCGCCAACCTGTTCGGCCTGGTGGAGGAGGGCGATGTGTACTCGCGTACGGCCAACCCCACGCTGGCGGTGCTGGAGCAGCGCATTGCGGCACTCGAAGGCGGCGTGGCCGCG
>DATKFT010000706.1:0-5264 GCA_035544335.1 Pseudorhodoferax sp. | reverse complement strand
GCCGACGTCAACACCATCGACCGTTCCCTTGTCGATGCGCCAGGCGACGATGGTGTCGCAGGTGCCGTTGTCCGGATCCTCGCCAATCCAGCAGGGGCACAGCACATTGCAGTTACAAACCTCGAGCAGGCGACCTTCCAGGTGGTAGCTCATACGAACCTCCATGCGAGCCATGCGAACACGGACTTGTCGTCTTGGCTCGTGGCGGCAAGGGGTTGAAGATTCTCCGGCGCGTGGTGGACCCAGTCAAGTTCGATGGTGGCCAGCGGCAAGGTCGTGCGTCATTCAACCGGGGTGCCGAAAGGGCTTTTCGGCGCCGGCAATGGGCAACACCCACGAAAGACGGCTTGTGGCCGACAAACCCCCTTCCCTCCAGCCGCAGCCGGCCTCCACCACCGCCCACCAAGCGAGCACCTCCGCGGCCCCTGGGGGCCCTCAGTTCACACTCGGCAACCAGGTCGCCAGCTTGGGGAACAGCATCAGGATGGCCACGGCCAGCACCTGCAGGGCCATGAACTGCAGCATGCCGATGTAGATGTCCTTGAGCTGCCACTGCGGCACCACGCCCTTGAGGAAGTAGGCCGACAGCGCCACGGGCGGCGAGAGCCAGGCGGTCTGCAAGGTCACGGCCACCAGCGTGCAGAACCAGATCAGGTCGATGCCGGCGGCCTGCACGATGGGCAGCACCACGGGCACGACGATGAGCACGATGGGCACCCACTCCAGCGGCCAGCCCAGCACGAAGATCAGCGCGAGGATCAGGCCCAGCATCACCATGGGCGGCAGCGACAGGCCCAGCAGCATCTCGGCCATGAACTCCGGGCTGCCCAGCCGCGCGAACACGGCGCCGAACAGGTTGCTGGCCACCACGAGCAGCAGGATCATGCAGGACACCTCCAGCGTCTGCATGGCCGACTTCTTGATCTGCGCGAAGCGCATGCGGCCCGAGCCCACGGTCAGCACGAAGGTGGCCGCGCAGCCCACGGCGCCCGCGTCGGTGGGCGTGGCGATGCCCAGCAGGATCACGCCCAGCGTGGCCATGATGACGACGATCACGGGCAGCACGCCGATGGCCAGGTCCTTGACCACCGGTCCCAGCGCGGTCGGCCGCAGTTCGGGCGGCAGCGCCGGGCCCAGCGCCGGGTTCAGCCAGCAGCGCACCAGGCACCAGGCCAGGAACAGGCCGGACAGCAGCAGGCCGGGCAGCACGGCCGCGGCGAACAGGTCGGTGGCCGGCACGCCGACCACGGGGCCCATCACGATCAGCATCACGCTGGGCGGCAGCAGGATGCCCAGCGTGCCACCGGCCGTGATGGCGCCCGCGCTGAGCCGCACGTCGTAGCCGCTCTTGATCATGGACGGGCCGGCCATCACGCCCAGCAGCGTGACCGAGGAGCCGACGATGCCCGTGGCGGCCGCGAAGATCGTGGCCGTCACGATGACCGCGATGTACAGCGAGCCGCGCACGCCGGACAGCAGCTGCTGCACGCCATGGAACAACCGCTCCATGAGGCCCGACTGTTCGAGCAGGAAGCCCATGAACAGGAAGAACGGGATCGAGGCCAGCACCGTGTCGCGCATGACCGAGAAGGTCTGCAGGATGGCCAGGTCGAACACCACCGGGCCCAGCGCGATGAAACCGGTGGCCAGCGACAGCGCGCCCAGCGTGAACGAGATCGGGAACCCGATGAAGATCGCGCCGAACAGCACCCCCAGGGCCACGAGGCCCAGAATTTCATCGCTCACGGCGGATCTCCTTGCAGGCGCGCGAGCGCCGGCGCGTGGGTGTTGCTGCGTGCTGCGCACGGCAGCGCCTGGCCTCGTCGGGCAGCGGAACGCAGCCCACTGGGATGCCTTCGCGCTGCGGTGCTGAGCACCTTGGGGCGCCCGGCGCGGCGCTCATATGACGATCTCGGGCACGGCCTGCTGGCCCGGCCAGGCACCGCTGCGCAGCGTGTGCAGGCACTTGAGGCATTCGCTGATGCCCTGCACGATGAGCAGCAGCCCGGCCAGCGGCAGCGACAGGCGGAACGGCCAGGTGATGGGCTGCCAGGCGCTGCTCACGAAGGTCTCGCTGGTCGTGTAGGCCTTCCAGAAGTAGCCCCAGCCCACGAAGGCCAGTACCGCCACGAACGGAAAGAACATCAGCACATAGCAGACCAGGTCGACCGTGGCCTGCGTGCGCGGCGACCAGTTGGCGTACAGGCTGTCGGTGCGCACATGGCCCTTGCGCTGCAGCGTGTAGGCCGCGCCCAGCATGAAGTAGCTGCCGTACAGCATGAAGGTCATGTCGTAGGCCCACAGCGTCGGCGCGTTGAACAGGTAGCGCGCGACGACCTCGTAGCTGAGCGCCAGCACCAGCGGCGCGATCATCCAGGCCACGGCATGGCCCGAGACGATGGCGACCCAGTCGAGCCGGCGCGCCCAGCGCAGCAGGGCGGTGTCCTCGGTGGAATGCATGCGTGTCTCCGGGCGCACACGCGCCGCCGCCGTGCGGCGGCGCGCGGCGCTCACTTGTTGGGCGACTCGATGCCCAGGTTGTGGTACAGGCCGATGATCTTGTTCCAGTACGGCACGACGAGCTTGGCGAAGCTGCGCTGCGACTCCAGCACCTCCTTGAAGAAGGGGTTCTTGCCGGCCTCGCGGTCGTAGACCAGGTTGGTCGCCTTGATGAACGCCGGGAAGATGTCCTTGGGCGTGTCGTGCACCTGGACCTTGTATTCGCCCTGGATCTTCTGCAGCGCCTGCGCGTTGCGGTACACGTTGTAGCTGTAGGTCTCGGTCATGCAGGCCATGGCCGAGGCCTCGATGATGGCCTTGTGCTCGGGCACGAGCTTGTCCCACAGCCGCTTGTTGATGAGCAGCTCGCCCACGTCGGTGGACTGGTGCAGGCCCTGCAGGTAGTAGTGCTTGAACACCGTGTGGAAGCCCAGCGCGAGGTCGTCGGCCGGGCCGATCCATTCGGCCGCGTCGATCACGCCGCGCTGCGCGGCCGGCACGATCTCGCCGCCTGGCATGGCCACGGCGTTGATGCCCATCTCCTTGAAGATCTCGCCGACCAGGCCCGGAGGCGCGCGGTACTTGAGCTTGCGCATGTCGTCCAGCGAGTTGATCGGCGTGCGGAACCAGCCCAGCGGATCCGGCCCCATGGGCTGCACCATGAGCGGCTCGACATTGAGCTTGAGCACCTCGGCATAGAAGCGCTTGTACAAGGCCTGGCCGCCGCCCTGCAGCAGCCAGGCCACGTGCGAGAGCTGGTCCATGCCGGTGCCCGCGCCGGCCGCGGGGTTGGAGAACAGGCCCGCCGCGGTGTTCTTGCCCGACCAGTAGTGCGTCCACGAGTAGCCGCCGTCCACCACGCCCTTGTCCACGCCGTCCAGCATCTCGAAGGCGTTGACCACCGCACCGTCGGGCAGCATCTCCATCTTGATCTTGCCGCCCGACATCTTGTCGCAGCGCTCGCCGAGCTTCTTCATGAGGTCGAAGTAGATGCTGGAGGTCGGCACCGCCGTCTGGATCTTCATGCGCACCGTGCTCTGCGCGCGCGCCACCGTGGGGGCCGCCAGTCCCGCCGCCAGTGCCGAGGCCGCCCCGCCCAATGCGCCGCGCCGTGTCAGTTTCGCCATGGTCTGTCTCCTTCTCGTTGCCAGTTGAAGAACAGCGCGCCATCCAACGGCAGGCGCGCTCCGCCCATCCGTCAAGGCCGCCGCGCGTCCTCCCGGATCATGTCCACCGCCTTCTCGGCCATCATCACGGCCGGTGCATGCGTGTTGCCCGAGACCAGCGTGGGCATGGCCGAGCAGTCCACCACGCGCAGCGCGGCGACGCCGCGCACGCGCAGCCGCGGGTCCAGCACCGCGCCCGCGTCCACGCCCATGCGGCAGGTGCCGCTGGGGTGGAAGATCGTTGCGCCGTTGTCGCGGCAGAACGCGAGCAGCGCGGCCTCGTCCGCGGCCTCGGGCCCGGGCTTGACCTCGCGCCGCACATAGGGCCGCATGGCAGGCGATTGCGCGATCGCGCGCGCGGCCTGCATGCCGGCCACGGCCGTGCGCCGGTCCAGCTCGGTGGCCAGGTAGTTGGGCTGCATGGACGGCGGCGCGAACGGGTCGGCCGAACGGATGCGCACGCGCCCGCGCGACTCGGGCCGCAACTGGCACACCGACAGCGTGAAGCCCGAGAACGGGTGCACCTTGCCGCCCGCCATGTCGGCCGACAGCGTGGCCACGTGGAACTGGATGTCGGGCGTGGCGGCCACGGGCGCTCCGTCCGGCCCGTGCAGCGCGCGCATGAAGCAGCCGCCCTGGTTGATGCCCACGGCCAGCGGCCCGCTGCGCGCGAGCAGCCACTGCAGGCCCAGGCGCGCCTGGCCCCACCAGCTGCGCAGCTGGTCGTTGGTCGTGATGGGTTGGCTGCACTCGTAGATCAGCCGGATCTGCAAATGGTCCTGCAGGTTCTCGCCCACGCCCGGCGCGTCCAGCACGAGCGGGATGCCATGCGCGGCCAGCAGCGCCGCGGGGCCGATGCCCGAGAGCTGCAGCAGCTGGGGCGACTGCAGCGCACCGGCGGACAGCAGCACCTCGCCACGGCAGCGCGCCGCACGCTGCACGCCGTCCTGGCGCCAGCGCACGCCCACGGCGCGGCGGCCCTCCAGCAGCACGCCGCTCGCGAAGGCGCCCGTCTCCACCTGCAGGTTGGGCCGGCCGCGCGCAGGCTTGAGGTAGGCCTTGGCCGCGCTCACGCGCAGGCCGCGGTGCGTGGTCAGCTGGTAGTAGCCCGCGCCCTCCTGGCGCGCGCCGTTGAAGTCGTCCGTGCGCGGCACGCCGACCTCGCCGGCGCCCGCGATGAAGGCCTCGATGAGTTCGTGCCGCGCGCCGATGTCGGACACGCGCAGCGGCCCGGCGCCGCCGTGCAGCGGCACCGCGCCACGCTGGTTGTGCTCGGACTTCACGAAGTACGGCAGCACGTCCTCGTAGGCCCAGCCCTGGTTGCCCAGTGCGGCCCAGTGGTCGTAGTCCTCACGCTGGCCGCGGATGTAGATCAGGCCGTTGATCGAGCTGGAGCCGCCCAGCGTCTTGCCGCGCGGCCAGTAGATCCGGCGTCCGTTCATGTTGGGGTCGGGGTCGGTCTGGTAGCACCAGTTGACCTCGGGACTCCACATGGTCTTGCCGTAACCGATGGGCAGATGGATCCAGGGCGACCGGTCGGGGGGGCCGGCCTCGAGCAGCAGCACGCGCGTGGCCGGGTCCTCGGACAGCCTTGCGGCC
>DATKFT010000705.1:0-8311 GCA_035544335.1 Pseudorhodoferax sp. | reverse complement strand
GGTGCTGCCGCCGGCCTGGGCGCCGCGCGTGATGGGCCAGGGCTGGGCGGCGCTCGCGGCACTGCCCTGGATCGGCACGGCGCGCGGCAGCTCGCAGACCGCCATCATGGAAAAGCTGCTGCGCCAGCGCGGCCTCACGCGCCAGACCGTGGCCGAGGCCGACCAGGAGTCCTCCATGCTCGACCTCGTGCAGGCCGGCGTGGGCCTGTGCCTGGCGCGCGAGCAGCGCGCGCGTGAGCTGCTCGCGGCCGGCCGCCTCGTGGCCTGGGACGGCGAGCGCATCGCCTGCCCGCTGTCGCTGCTGGTGCGCTGCGACGACGTGGCGCGGCCGCTGCAGGCCGCGCTGCGCGAGTGCGTCTTCAGCGTCTGGCCGGCGGCCGTGCAGGCCTAAGGATCCCGGCGCCGGGCCAGGCGCAGGCGCAGGCCCAGCTGCAGCGCCATGGCGATGTTGCGTGCGGCGACCTGCACGTTGGCGGCCGCATCGCGCAGTGCGTCCTGCACGCTGCAGGGGCTGCGCGTGGCGCTGAACACGGCCGCGATGCCATGGTCGTGCACGGCGCTGGAATCGGGCGTCAGCGCGCCGGACAGACCGATCACGGGAACGCCATGGCGCGCGGCCACGCGGGCCACGCCGATGGGGGCCTTGCCGTGGATGGTCTGGCCGTCGGTGCGGCCTTCGCCCGTGAACACGAGGTCGGCCTCGCGCACCGCGGCGTCCAGGTCCAGCGCGTCGGCCACCACCTCGCTGCCCGGCCGCAGCTGCGCGCCCAGCACCGCGAGCAGGGCCGCGCCCATGCCGCCGGCCGCACCGGTGCCGGGCACCTGCGCGACATCCTGGCCCAGGTCGCGCTGCAGCCGCTCGGCCAGGCGCTGCAGGCAGCTGTCGAGTTCGGCCACCACGGCGGGCGTGGCGCCCTTCTGCGGGCCGAACACGGCCGATGCGCCCTGCGGGCCCAGCAGCGGGTTCGTGACGTCGCAGGCCACGTCGATGCGGCACTGCGCGATGCGCGGATCCAGGCCGCTCACGTCGATGCGCTGCAGCCGCGCGAGCGCCGCACCGCCGCGGCGGATGTCCTGGCCATCCGCGTCGAGCAGGCGCACGCCCAGGGCCTGCAGCATGCCGGCGCCGCCGTCGTTGGTGGCGCTGCCGCCCAGGCCGACGACGAAGCGCCGCGCGCCCGCGTCCAGTGCGTCGACGATCAGTTCGCCGGTCCCGTAGCTGGTGGCCGTGCGCGGGTCGCGCTCGGCCGGCGGCACGCCTTCCAGGCCGCTCGCGGCGGCCATCTCGATGACGGCCAGGCCCTTGTCCGCGGCCAGGCCGTAGCGGGCCACGATGCAGCGGCCCGTGGGCCCTGTCACCATGACCTCGCGCAGCTGGCCGCCCGTGGCGTCGACCAGGGCCTGCACCGTGCCCTCGCCGCCGTCGGCCATGGGCAGCCTGTGGTAGCGGGCGTCGGGGAAGACCTCGCGCAGGCCGGCCTCGATGGCCTGCGCCACCTGCAGCGCGCTGAGGCTCTCCTTGAACGAATCGGGAGCGATCAGGAACCGCATGCTCAAGCGCCTTGCCGCAGCAACGGGAAGGCGTCGCGGCCCGCGTAGACCGCGTCGCGGCCCAGTTCGGCCTCGATCCAGAGCAGCCGGTTGTACTTGGCCATGCGGTCCGAACGGCACAGCGAGCCGGTCTTGATCTGCGTGGCGCGCGTCGCGGCGGCCAGGTCGGCGATGCAGCAGTCCTCGGTCTCGCCCGAGCGGTGCGAGACCACGGCCGCGTAGCCGGCCTGCGCTGCCATGTCGATCGCGGCCAGTGTTTCGGTCAAAGTGCCGATCTGGTTGGGCTTGACGAGGATGGCGTTGGCGATGCCGCCGTCGATGCCGCGGCGCAGGATGGCGGTGTTGGTCACGAACAGGTCGTCGCCGACGAGCTGCACGCGCCGGCCCAGGCGCTCGGTCAGCAGCTTCCAGCCGGCCCAGTCGCTCTCGTCCAGCCCGTCCTCGATGGAGACGATGGGGTAGGCGTCGACCCAGCGCGCGAGGTGGTCGACGAAGCCCGCGCTGTCGAAGGCCAGGCCCTCGGACGCGAGCGTGTAGCGGCCACCCGCGTGGAACTCCGAGCTGGCCGCGTCGAGGCCCAGGAAGATGTCGCGGCCCGGCGCGAAACCCGCCAGCTCGATGGCGCGCACGATGGTGTCCAGCGCCGCCTCGTTGGACGGCAGGTCGGGCGCGAAGCCGCCCTCGTCGCCGACCGCGGTCGCCAGACCGCGGGATCTGAGCAGGGACTTGAGCGCGTGGAAGATCTCGACGCCGTGGCGCAGCGCCTCGCCGAAGCTGGGCGCGGCGATGGGCAGGACCATGAACTCCTGGATGTCGACGTTGTTGTCGGCATGGGCGCCGCCGTTGATGATGTTCATCATGGGCACGGGCAGCGTGAGCGGGCCGCTGGGTGCGAGGTGGCGGTACAGCGGCTGGCGATGGGATGCGGCGGCGGCCTGGGCTGCGGCCAGCGACACGGCCAGCAGCGCATTGGCACCCAGGCGCGACTTGTCGGGCGTGCCGTCCAGTGCGCAGAGCGCCTGGTCCAGTGCGGCCTGGTCCAGCGCGTCGCGGCCGGCCAGCGCCTGCGCGATCTCGCCGTTCACATGGGCGACGGCGCGCCGCACGCCCTTGCCCAGGTAGCGCGCGGTGTCGCCGTCGCGCAGCTCCACGGCCTCGCGCGAGCCGGTCGAAGCGCCCGAAGGCGCGGCGGCACTGCCGCAGCTGCCGTCGGCCAGCCGCACGCGCGCCGCGACCGTGGGGTTGCCGCGCGAGTCGATGATTTCCAGGGCCTGGACTTCGGTGATGGTGGACATGGGTTCTCGTTTTCAGTGGTGCATTGCGCTGTGCGCCGCTGGCAGGGCAGGACCTTCGGTCGCAAGCAGCGGTTCGAAGGGCCGCGGAGCAGGCCATGCCAGCGGACGCTTGGGTCCGGGCCCTGCCCGGCCGCTGGCGGCGCCCCCTTGAGGGGGTTGGCGGAGCGCGCGGCGCGGAGGCAGGGGGTGTTTCAAACGTGGGCGATGTGCAGCAGGTTGGTGGTGCCGGCCATGCCGAAGGGCATGCCGGCCGCGATCACGATGGTGTCGCCGGGCTGTGCAAAGCCCTGGTCGCGCGCCAGCTGCGAGGCGGCCTGCACCATGCCGGGCACGTCGTCCACGTCGTGCGGCACATGGACCGAGTGCACGCCCCAGGCCAGCGCCAGGCGCCGCGCCGTGCCCAGGTCGGGCGTCACGCTCACGATGGGTGCGTGCGGCCGTTCGCGTGCGGTGCGCAGGCTCGTGAAGCCCGAGCGCGTGAAGGTCACGATGGCGGCGGCGCCCAGCAGCTCGGCCGACTGCTGCAGCGCGGCGCAGATCGCGTCGCCCACCGTGGGCTGGGGCGCGAAACCCGAGGCCTCGACCATCGTGCGGCAATGCGGGTCGGCTTCGGCCGCGCGGATGATGGCCTCCATGACGGCCACGGCCTCGCGCGGAAAGCGGCCCGAGGCCGATTCGGCCGACAGCATCACGGCGTCGGCACCGTCGTAGACGGCGGTCGCCACGTCCGAGGCCTCGGCGCGCGTGGGCACGGGCGCGCTGACCATGGACTCCAGCATCTGCGTGGCCACGACCACGGGCTTGCCGGCCTGGCGGCAGCTGCGCACGATGCGCTTCTGGATGGGCGGCACCTGCTCGGCAGGCATTTCCACGCCGAGGTCGCCGCGCGCGACCATCACGGCGTCGGACAGCGCGACGATGGCGTCCAGGCTCTCGATGGCGGCGGGCTTCTCGAGCTTGGACAGGATCGCGGCGCGGCCCTGCACGAGCGTGCGCAGCTCCTGCACGTCCTCGGGACGCTGCACGAAGGACAGCGCGACCCAGTCCACGCCGAGCTCCAGGCCGAAGGCCAGGTCGGCGCGGTCCTTGGCCGTCAGCGCCGAGATCGGCAGCAGCACCGAGGGCACGTTGACGCCCTTGCGCTCGGACAGCACACCGCCCGCGATGACCTCGGTCTCGGCGAAGTCGGCGCCACAGGCCAGCACGCGCAGGCGCAGCTTGCCGTCGTCCAGCAGCAGGTCGTGGCCGGCCTGCAGCGCCGCGAAGATCTCGGGGTGGGGCAGCGGGGCGCGCGTGGCGTCGCCGGGTGTGGGGTCCAGGTCGAGCCGAAACCGCGCGCCCTGGGCCAGCAGGACCGGGCCCTCGGCGAAGCGGCCGACGCGCAGCTTGGGGCCTTGCAGGTCCAGCAGCACGGCGATGGGCCGGCCGCGTTCGCGTTCGATCTCCCGGATCAGGTCGTAGCGGACCTGGTGGTCGGCGTGGCTGCCGTGGCTGAAGTTGAGCCGGAACACGTCGGCGCCGGCTTCGAACAGGGCGGCGATCGTGGCCCGGTCCGAACTCGCGGGACCGAGCGTGGCGATGATTTTTCCGTGGCGTTGGCGTCGCATGGTGCAGGGCATCCGGGGCGGAGGGTGGCAGATGCGGCGACTCTAGGCACCGCCGGCCCCGTTGACCAATGGCATTGCGTCAACACCGCCATGCCCCGCAGGAATGACGCCCTGCGCATGGCGGATTCAAGCGCCCGCGGCGCCCTGCGTGGCCGCGGGCCCGCCGCCTACTTGAACATCCCGGGCAGCCACAGCGAGAACGCGGGCACGTAGGTCACGAGCATCAGGCACACCGTGAGCGCGCCGTAGAAGGGCAGGATGGATTTCATGACCTGCCCGACCGAGACCTCGCCGATCGCGCACCCCACGAACTGGGTGACCCCCACCGGCGGCGTGTTCAGGCCCAGCGCGCAGTTGATCAGCATGACGATGCCGAACTGCACCGGGTCCATGCCGAAGTGCTGTGCGATCGGCAGGAAGATCGGCGTGCAGATCAGGATGGTGGCGGCCATGTCCAGGAAGGTGCCCAGCACGAACAGCAGCACGTTGATCATCAGGAAGATCACCCAGGGGCTGCTGGTCACGGACTGCATGAGGTCGCCGGTCTTCTGCGGCACCTCGTACAGCGCCATGAAGTAGCCGAAGGCCGAGCTGATGCCGATCAGCAGCAGCACCACGCCCGTGGTCTTGCAGGCCTTGGCGCAGGCCTTCAGGAAGTTCGTCCACGACAGCGAGCGGTAGACCAGCACGGTGACCAGCAGCGCCCAGAACACGGCCGTGGCGGCCGACTCGGTGGCCGTGAAGATGCCCGACAGGATGCCGGCCAGGATGATCACGACGATCAAGAGGCCGGGCATGGCGCCGATGAAGGCCTTGATGACGGCCTTCCAGCCCGGAAACTGGCCGTGCGTGGGATAGCCGCGCTTGACGGCCACGTAGTAGGCGGCGATCAGGTTGCAGATGGTCAGCAAGATGGCGGGAATCACGCCGGCCAGGATCAAGCTGAACACGCTGACCGAGGCGATGCCCGTGGTGGCCAGCGTGAAGATGATCAGGTTGTGCGAGGTCGGCATCAGCGCGCCGACCAGGGCCGCGTGGGTGGTCACGTTCACCGCGTAGTCGGCGTCGTAGCCCTCCTTCTTCATGAGCGGGATCATCACCGAGCCCATGGCCGAGACGTCGGCCAGCGGTGAGCCCGCCACGCCGCCGAACAAGGTGCAGCCCAGCACGTTGCTCATGCCCAGGCCGCCGCGCACATGGCCCACGAGGCTGTTGGCAAAGCGCACGATGCGGTCGGCGATGCCGCCGTACAGCATGAGCTCGCCGGCGAACACGAAGAACGGGATCGCCAGGAACGAGAAGATCTGCATGCCGCCCACCATCTTCTGGAAGACGATGGCGATCGGCATGCCCGAGTACAGCACGGTGGCCACCGAGGCCAGGCCGATGGAGAAGGCCACCGGCACGCCCAGCACGAGCAGCACGGCGAAGGTGATGGAGAGAACGGTCAGTTCCATGATGGCGTTTCAGATGTCCGTGGTGCGGCGCGCCATCGCAGCGTGGCGCAGCAGGGTGTTGCAAAGTGCGGTGCCGAAGGCCGCGGAGCAGGCCATGCCAGCGGCCGCTCTGGCCCTGGCTTTGCCAGGCCGCTGGCGGCGCCCCCTGGAGAGGGTCGGCGAAGCGCACGCAGTGCGCGAAGACTGGGGATGTCGCATGTCAATACCAGGCGGGAACGACTTCTTCGTGCCGCAGCAGCGCGATGATGTGCTCGATGCTGAACATCACGATCAGCACGCCGGCGACCACGAGCGAGAGGTAGTCGACACCGACCGGCATCTGCAGCATGGGGTCCAGCTCGGACCACTTGAGCCGGGTCCAGAGCCAGCCGCTCTGGACCATGATGGCGCCGAACAGCGCGACCAGCAGATGGATCAGCACCTCGATCTTGAGCCGCAGCCCCTCGGGCAGCAGCGAGACCAGCGATTCCAGTCCGATGTGGCCGGCGTCGCGCACGCCCACGGCGACGCCCAGCGCCGTGACGTAGAGCACCAGCTGCAGCGCGAGGGCCTCGGCCCAGGTCGGGGTGTCGTTGAAGACGTAGCGGCCGACCACCTGGATCTGCACGCTGAGGATGATGCCCACGAGGCCGAAGATGGCCAGGATCAGGCTGCTCTTGCTCAGCAGCGCGCACAGGCGCGTGTACCAGTGGCGTGCCGGCGGGCGGTCGTGCGTGGGATCGATGGCGAGGGCGACCGGCGCTGCGGCCGCACTGGTGGCGGCCGCGGCGGCCGACGGCAGGGGAGTGTTCATGGGGGGATCCCGGTGGCGCCCGCCCCGGTCGCGGGGCGGGCGGAGCCTAGACTTACTTGGTTTCCTGCACGGCCTTGACCAGGCGCTGCAGGTCAGGCGTGTTGATGAACTTGGTGTAGACCGGCTGCATGGCGGACTTGAAAGAGGCCTTGTCCACGTCCTTGACGATCTGCGCGCCGCCCTTGACGACGATGTCCAGGGCCTTGGCTTCCTGCTCGTCCCATTTCTGGCGCTGGAAGGTCACGGATTCCTTGGCGGCGGCGCGGAACATGGCCTGGTCGGCCGGCGTCATCTTGTCGAAGATGGCCTTGGAGATGACCAGCATCTCGGGCGCCATGGAGTGCTCGGTGTGCGAGTAGACCTTGACGGCCTCGTAGTGCTTGAAGCCTTCGTACGAAGGGATGTTGTTTTCGGCCGCGTCGATCAGGCCGGTCTTGAGCGCCGTGTAGACCTCGCCCGTGGGCATGGGCGTGGCGTTGGCGCCCATGGCACCGACCAGGGCCACCCACAGGTCGGACTGCTGCACGCGGATCTTCAGACCCTTGGCGTCGGCCAGCGACCTGACCGCCTTCTTGGCGTAGATGGAGCGTGCGCCCGAGTCGTAGAAGGCCAGGCCGACCAGGCCCTGGCTCTCGCAGCCCTTGAGGATCTCCTCGCCGATCGGGCCGTCCAGCACCTTGCGCATGTGCGGGATGGAGTCGAACAGGAAGGGCATGGTGGGCACCAGCGTCTTGGGGCAGATCGAGTTCAGCGAGCTGATGTTGACGCGGTTCATCTCCAGCGCGCCGATCTTGACCTGGTCCAGCGTTTCCTTCTCCGAACCCAGCGCGCTCTTGTTGAACACCTTGATCGTGTACTTGCCGTTGCTCTGCTTGGCGAGCACCTGGCTCATGTGCTTGACGGCGGCCACCGTGGGGTAGTCGTCGCTGTTGTGCACGTCGGCCGAGCGGAACTCGACGGCCTGCGCGGACAGGGCGAAGGCGCTGGCGGCCAGCGCGATAAGGGTCTTGGTGCGGTTCATTTGTCGTCCTCTTTGGTGGTTGGAAAAAGCGAGAAGCTCAGACGCGGAAGGCCGGTTCCGCGATGCCCTGGGTGCCCGGGGTCAGCGCGAACACGCCGCCGGCCAGCGGCTGGTCCGACAGGTCACCTGCCGGCCGGATCGAAGTCACGTACAAGGTGTCCAGCCGCGCGCCGCCGAAGGCGCACATGGCTGGCTTCTTGACCGGCACGGCCAGCGACCGGTCGAGCCGGCCGTCGGGCGTGAAGCGGTGCACCAGGCCGGCGTCGTTGCCGCAGATCCAGTAGCAGCCGTCCACGTCCATGGCCGCACCGTCGGGCCGGCCGGGCAGGGGCTTCATGTCGATGAACAAGCGGCGCTTGGAAGGCGTGCCGCTGTCCTGGTCGTAGTCGAAGGCCCAGACCGCCTGCTCCAGGGGATGCGAGTCCGACAGGTACATGGTCCTGCCGTCGGGGCTGAACGCCAGGCCGTTGGGCACGATGAAGTCCGTCAGCTGCGCGGGCAGGGCGGGCAGCGCGTTCGTGCCGGCGCCGTGGCGGTACCAGGCGCCGGCGCGGATGGCGGCGCCCATGTCCAGGCACATGGTGCCG
>DATKFT010000704.1:0-1563 GCA_035544335.1 Pseudorhodoferax sp. | reverse complement strand
AACGGGGTCAGCTGCGCCGCCGCCGCCATCTGGTCGAGCGTCAGGGGGTCTGCGAAACAGTCGCGCACAAGCTGCAGCACACGGCCGAGCGCGCGCGGGTCCTGGGGGGCGCCGGGCATGCGTCGGGAGGCCTGGCCGTGCCGTTGGAGCAGATCGCCGAAGGCCTGCACCAGCAGCTGCTGCTGCAGCAGGGCGTCGTGGGCAGCGCCTTCCAGCACGCGGTGCAGCGCCAGGAACCGGGCGATGAGACCGGGGTCGCGCACCACATTCGATGTGAAATAGCCCGGACTGTCCATGCCGAGCGCACGCAGCACCTCCCGCATGGCCGGCTCGGCCAGATAGAACGAGCGGTAGCGCCAGCGCGCACTGGCGCCCATGCGGCCCGAATGGGGTTCGGCTGGATTGAAGACGAGCAGCGCCTGCGGATCGGCGATGTCGCTGCGGCCCCGGCTCTTGAACTCCGAGCCCCCCGTCTCCGTCACGGCGACGACCAGGGAGTCGTGCACATGGGGTGCGTAGTCGTGTGTCGTGAAATCGGCCTGCAGCAGGTCCATCCCCGGCAGGCCGGGCGCATGCCAGTAGCGGGATGTGTTGCGGGTATCCGGGCGGGCCAAGGTCTGCCTTTCCATGGCGGGGCGGGGGCGGCCGCTGCGATCGTAGCGCGCTGCGGTGCCAGGCCCCGCCGTCGTTCGCAGCCCATGGCCTGCCATGCGTTCTCGCCACGGCCGGTGTGTCCGCGCGCATAAGCTTGCGCGAAAAGCTTCGTTGGGTTGGCGCGGCCGGCTTCGAACAATCGGCAGCTAGCACGCCCAAGCACCGCCGCCGGCGGTGGCGGCGCGCCAGGAGCCCGCATGTCCGATCTCTCCCCGCTGTCCGACGCCGCGCTGGACCGCCTGTTCCGCCAGGCCCGCACGGTGCATGCCTTCCAGCCCGTGCCCGTGTCCGACGCGACGCTGCACCAGCTCTACGATCTGCTCAAGTGGGGGCCCACGGCCTTCAACGCCCAGCCCGCACGCTATGTGTTCGTGCGCAGCACCGAGGCCAAGGCCCGGCTGTTGCCCGCCGTGTCCAAGGGCAACCAGGCACAGACCCAGTCCGCCGCCGTGACCGTGATCGTGGCGCAGGACCGGCGCTTCCAGGACCAGCTGCCCGCACAGTTCCCTGCCTACGATGCCAAGCCGCTGTTCGACGGCAACGCGCAGCTGGCCGACACCACGGCGCTGCGCAACGGCAGCCTGCAGGGTGCCTACCTGATCCTGGCGGCGCGCGCGCTGGGCCTGGCCGCGGGCCCGCAGTCGGGCTTCGACGCCAAGGCGGTGGATGCGGCCTTCTTCCCCGACGGCCACTGGCAGAGCAACTTCCTCGTGAACCTGGGCGTGGCCGACCACAGCGCGACCTTCGCGCGCGGCCCGCGCCTCTCGTTCGACGACGCCGCAAAGATCGTGTGATGGCACAACGCAAGCTGCGCCTGGGCGCCTTCATCATGGCCACGGGCCACCACATCGCGGCCTGGCGGCATCCGGGCTCGCAGATCGACTCGGGCGTCAACATCGACCACTACAT
>DATKFT010000703.1:0-4539 GCA_035544335.1 Pseudorhodoferax sp. | reverse complement strand
AGCGTGGCGTGCACGCAGCTGCTGCTGCAGGCCGGCGCGCGCGTGACGGGCAGCAATGCGCTGTACCGCGTGCTCGACCTGGACGCCCTGCCCCAGCTGCGCCTGCTGCTCGCGCATGGCGCCGACCCCAACGAGCCGGCGCCCGGCCTGCCCACCGCGCAATGGGGCCGGCCGCTGCTGTGGGCGATCCGCCGGCGCCGCTCTGCCGCGCATGTCATGGCCCTGTTGCAGGCCGGCGCCGATCCGCGCGCGCGCACGCCGGACGGCACCGACGCCGCCACGCTCGCACTGCGCTATGGCCTGCCCGAGGTGGCCGCGTTGCTGGTCGATGCCGGCGTGCCGGCCCCGGCCACGCTGCTGGAGCGCTTCCTGGCCGCCTGCGCGCGCGGCGACGAGGCCGAGGCGCGGCGGCTGCAGGCCGCCCACCCCGACTGGCCGGCCGCGCTGCCGCTCGACCACCTGCGCCTGCTGCCCGAGCTGGCGGCCGACGGCTGCCAGGACGCCGTGCGCTGCATGGTGCGCCTTGGCTGGCCCGTCGCGGCGCGCGGCGGCGACTGGGATGCCTCGGCGCTGAATCAGGCCGTGTTCCGCGGCGATGCGTCCATGGCGCGCTTTCTGCTCGCGCACGGCGCGCAATGGACCGAGCGCCATGGCTACGACGACAACTGCTGCGGCACGCTGCGATGGGCCAGCACCAACCAGCCTCTGGCGCCCGACGGCAGCGAAACGCAGGGCGACTGGCTGGGCTGCGCCCAGGCCCTGGTCGCGCACGGCATGCCGGGTGCGCGGCCCGACCCGCAGGACCCGGACGGCGTGCTGTTCAACGGCAGGCGCGCGCACTTTTCCGACGAGGTCACGGAATTCCTGCTCGAGGTCGGGGCTGCTGCCGGCAGCCCTGCGCCTTCGGGCACGGGCCGATAGACTGGAACGATGCCCAACGATCCCAGCACCAACGACTACATCCCGCCCGCCGTCTGGACCTGGAACAAGGCCAGCGGCGGCCGCTTCGCCAACATCAACCGCCCCGTGGCCGGCGCCACGCACGACAAGGAGCTGCCGGTCGGCCGCCATCCGCTGCAGCTGTACTCGCTGGGCACGCCCAACGGCGTCAAGGTCACGGTGCTGCTCGAGGAGCTGCTCGCGCTGGGCCACCTTGGCGCCGAGTACGACGCCTGGCTCATCAACATCGGCGAAGGCGACCAGTTCGGCAGCGGCTTCGTGGGCGTCAACCCGAACTCCAAGATCCCGGCCCTCGTGGACCGCAGCGGGCCTGCGCCCGTGCGCGTGTTCGAGTCCGGCGCGATCTTGCTGTACCTGGCCGAGAAGTTCGGCGCCTTCCTGCCCGCGGGCGGCGCGGCACGCGCCGAGTGCCTGTCCTGGCTGTTCTGGCAGATGGGCAGCGCGCCCTTCCTGGGCGGCGGCTTCGGCCATTTCTACGCCTACGCGCCGACCAAGATCGAGTACGCGATCGACCGCTACGCGATGGAGGTCAAGCGCCAGCTCGACGTGCTGGACCGGCGCCTGGGCGAGAGCCGCTTCGTGGCCGGCGAGGACTACACGATCGCCGACATCGCGATCTGGCCCTGGTACGGCGCGCTGGCCAAGGGCCAGCTCTACGGCGAGTCCGGCCAGTTCCTGCAGGTGCAGGAGTACCAGAACGTGCAGCGCTGGACCGAGGAGATCGCGCAACGCCCCGGCGCACGCCGCGGCCGCATGGTCAACCGCGTGACGGGCAAGCCCGAGAGCCAGCTGCGCGAGCGCCACGAGGCCTCGGACTTCGACACCCAGACGCAGGACAAGATCGGCTGACAGGCGCGGTCACCGCGCCGACCTGGCGGCGGTGGCGGCAGTGGCGGCGGTGACGGCGTGCGCGGCCCTGCGGCCCTGCGCCCAGGCCCCCGCGCTGACCGGCGTTGACGCAGCCTACGCGTCCGCGCCGCCGCGCTGCGGCTGCTGCCTGTGCTTGCGCGCGGCCTGCTTGGCCGCGCGTTCCGCATCCGCCAGATCGGCCGCCGCACGCCAGGCGGCGAACTCCTCCAGCGTCTCCAGCGTGACGCGGCCCCAGGCGCCGCTGCGAAAGTCATGGATGGCGATCTCGGCCGCCTTCTGCAGGTTCGGCCGCCCGCCCGCCAGCAGCGGCGCACGCTTGCGGCCGATCTCGGCCAGCACGGCCTCGTCCTGCAGGCCGCTGACATCCGCAAGCTTGTAGCGCGCGCACAGCCGGTCCGGGTGGTGGGCCAGCATCTGCGTGAGCAGGGCCAGCGCCACCTCCTCGTCGTCGTAGGCGTTGCGGCCGACCGCGCCGCTGGCGGCCAGGAGCTCGCCGCTCTGCGCGATGGCGATGCGCGGCCACAGCATGCCGGGCGTGTCGTAGAGGTAGAAGTCGTCCTCCAGCACGATGCGCTGCTCGGTCTTGGTGATGCCGGCTTCGTCGCCGGTCTTGGCCGCGCGCTTGCCGCGCAGGCTGTTGATCAGCGTGGACTTGCCCACGTTGGGGATGCCGCAGACCAGCACGCGCATGGGCTTGGCCATGCCGCCGCGGTTCGGTGCCAGCGCGCGGCAGGCCGGCGCGAGCGCACGGATCGGCGCGGCCATGCCCGCATCCAGCGCGATGGCGTTGGTGCCGACCAGGGCCTGGTAATGGGCCAGCCACTGCGCGGTCTGCTCCGGGTCGGCCAGGTCCTGCTTGGTCAAGAGCTTGAGCGCGGGCTTGCCCTGGGTCAGCTCGGCGATCAGGGGGTTGGCGCTGGAGCCCGGCAGGCGCGCGTCCAGCAGCTCGACCACCACATCGATCTCGGGCAGGCGCTCGGCAATCGCCTTGCGCGTCGCGTGCATGTGACCGGGAAACCATTGGATGGACATGCGTGCGGACTCTCTGTGCAGATCGGGGGCCGGATTGTCCGCCAAGTCCCGCTCCGCGCCTTTTGCACGGCCGGCGTGCGTGCCACGCACGCGCTTGGTGCATTTCCAGGCCTTGACACGCGCCAAGACGGCCGATTGACGGCCGATTCCCGGGTTTTTGCCAATGTGGGGGCTGGCACGGGATCTGCATGATGTCAGCTGTCGACAGATGACAGACAACACTTTCGGAGAAACCGTGGAAACAGCAGAACGCAGCGCCCCGGCCACCAGTCCCGCCAGCCGCACCGTCAGCCGCCCCGCCATGTCGGCGGCCGAGCGCCAGATCCGCGAGGACCTGGCCGCCGCCTACCGGCTCGTCGCCCTGTACGGCATGGACGACAGCATCTACACCCACATCTCGGCGCGTGTGCCCGGCACCGAGGACCAGTTCCTGATCAACCCCTTCGGCATGCTGTTCCGCGACATCACGGCCTCCTCGCTCGTGAAGATCGACCTGGACGGCCGCATCGTCGAGCCCAGCGAGCACGACGTGAACCCTGCGGGCTTCACGATCCACAGCGCCGTGCACGCGGCCCGCCACGACGCCGTCTGCGTGCTGCACACCCACACCGTGGCCGGCGTGGCCGTCTCCTCGCTGGCCGGCGGCCTGCAGCCCTGCAACCAGTGGGCGCTGCAATTCCACAACCGGGTCGCCTACCACGCGTTCGAGGGCATCGCGCTCGACCATGCGGAGCGCGAACGCCTGGTCGCCGACCTGGGCGGCAGCGCGCGCGCGCTGATCCTGCGCAACCACGGCCTCGTGACGCTGGGCCGCAGCGTGGCCGAGGCCTTCATCCTCATGCACAACCTGGAGCGCGCCTGCCGCGTGCAGGTCGCGATCCAGGGCACGGGCCAGGCCGTCCACCCCGTGCCCGAAGAGGTCTGCGAGCTGACCGCGCGCCAGTACGAGAGCGGCGACACCAACCGCCTGGCCGCCCAGCCCACCGACCCCTATGCCCGCGAATGGCGTGCGCTGCTGCAACGGCTGGAGCCGGCCAGCAGCGTGCCCTTTTGCGCCTGACATTTCCCCCGCCTTCCCTGCCCCATCCGACACTGAAAGGTCTGCACCGATGAAACGCCGCCACCTGATCCAAGCCGTCCCCGCTGCCCTCGGCCTGTCCATCGCCGGGGTGCCATTGCTGAGCCTGGCCCAGGCCAAGAAAGGCGTTGTCAACGTGCTGGTCCAACCCGAGCCGCCGGGCCTCATGCTGGGCATCGTGCAGAACGGCCCCACACAGCTGATCTCGGGCAACATCTACGAAGGCCTGCTGCGCTACGACGAGAAGCTCGCGCCCCAGCCCCAGCTGGCGACCTCGTGGACCGTGAGCCCGGACAGCAAGACCTACGTGTTCAAGCTCAAGCCCAATGTGAAGTGGCACGACGGCAAGCCCTTCACGGCCGACGACGTGGTGTTCTCCTGCGACGTGTTCCTGCGCAAGACCCATGCGCGCTTCCGCGCCAGCCTGGCGCACGTGGAGTCGATCAAGGCGCTGGACCCGCTCACGGTGGAGTTCAAGCTCAAGCAGGCCTTCGGTCCCTTCCTGGGCATCTTCGAGAACGGCACCATGCCCATGGTGCACAAGCACATCTACGAGGGCACGGACTTCCTGACCAACCCGGCCAACGCCACGCCCATCG
>DATKFT010000702.1:0-11714 GCA_035544335.1 Pseudorhodoferax sp. | reverse complement strand
GCTTCGTCTGGGGGCCGGGCCAGCAGACGCCCGTGCACGACCACACGGTCTGGGGCGTGATCGGCATGCTGCGCGGCGCCGAGGTGGGCGTGCCCTACCGGCTCGTGGACGGCCTGCCCCAGCCGGACGGCGAAGGGGTGGTGCTGCGGCCCGGCGACGTGGACCGGGTGTCGCCCTCGGTCGGCGACGTCCACCAGGTGCGCAACCTGTCCGACCGCGATCTCGCCATCAGCATCCATTGCTACGGCGCGGACATCGGCCGCGTGCAGCGCCACGTGTTCACGCCGGGCAGCCGCGAGGTCAAGCCCTTCGTCTCGGGCTATGCGCAGCCGCGGGTCGCACCGGCGGTCGCCGAGGGGGGACGATGAGCCCGCTGGCCATCGACCACCAGGACGGCTGCACGCTGCTCACGCTGGAGCGGGCAGACAAGGCCAATGCGCTGTCGGCCGAACTCGTCGAGGCGCTGCTGGACGCGGTCGCGCAGGCCGCCGCGCGCGGCGCGCGCGTGCTCGTGTTGCGCGGCGCGGGCCGCAACTTCAGCGCGGGCTTCGATTTCTCCGACCAGGCCGCACAGAGCGAAGGCGACCTGCTGCTGCGCTTCGTGCGCATCGAGGTGCTGCTGCAGGCGGTCGCGGCGTCGGGCTGCCTGACGCTGGGCCTGGCCCATGGCCGCAACTTCGGCGCGGGCGTGGACCTGTTCGCGGCCTGCCAGTGGCGGGTCTGCGATCCAGACGCCACCTTCCGCATGCCCGGCCTAGCCTTCGGCCTGGTGCTGGGCACGCGGCGCTTCGGCCAGATCGTGGGCGCCGAGCGCGCGCGCGACATCCTGGAGAGTTCCACCACGTTCGATGCCGAGCAGGCCCAGGCGCTGGGCTTCGTGCGCCGGGTGGTCTCGCGCGCGCGCTGGCAGGACGAGATCGACGCGGCGCTGCGCTGCGCGTCCGTGCTGCCGCCGCCTGCGCGTGCGGGCCTGTACCGGGCGCTGGCCGCGGATGCGGCCGTGGCCGACGCCAGCCTGGCCGACCTGGTCCGCTCGGCCTCGGCCCCCGGGCTCAAGGCCAGGGTCCAGGCCTACCTGGCGGCGCAGAGCGCGGCGCGCGGCAAGAAGGACGAAGCCTAGGGTCTGTCGTGTGAACAGGCCCTAGGCCGTGGCCTGCAGGCCGCGCTCCACCTCCTGCAGCAAGCCCTCCACGAGCATGTTCTGCGGTCCCGTGCGCCACACGCCGTAGCTCTCGGACTGCGCGCTCACGCCGCGCAGCGGGCGGAACACCGCGCCCGCCAGCGCGCTGCGCTGCATGGCCTGCGGCACGAGCGCCACGCCCAGGCCCTGGGCGACCAGCGAGACCACGGCCAGCCAGTGGCGGACCTCGTGCCGCACCTCGGGCAGGAAACCGGCCTGCGCGCAGATCGACAGGATGCGCTCGTGGTAGTCGGGTGAGGAGGCGCGCGCGAACAGCACGAAGGGCTGCTCGTGCAGCGCGTCCGGCGCCAGCCAGCGCCGACTGGCCAGCGCGTGGGTCGCGGGCAGGCAGGCGACGAAGGGCTCGGTCAGCAGCAGGCGCGCGGACAGGTCCTGCGGCATGCGCGCGCTGTGCATGAAGCCCAGGTCCAGCCGGTCGTGCAGCAGTTCGGTGACCTGCTCGCCCGAGTTGAGCTCGGCCAGGCTCACGCGCACGCGCGGGTGGCTGGCCTGGAACGCGCGCAGGGCCTGCGGCAGGCCGCGGTACAGCATGGCGCCCACGAAGCCCACGCGCAGCTGGCCGGCCGAGCCCGCGGCCACGCCGCGCGCTTCCACGGCCGCCTCTTCGGCCTGGCGCAGCAGGCGCCGCGCCGAGGCGCGCAGTGCCTGGCCGGCCGGCGTGAGCCGCACGGCCTTGCTGTTGCGCTCGAACAGGCGCGCACCGACCGACTCCTCGAGCTGGCGGATCGCCACCGACAGAGGCGGCTGCGAGATCGCCAGCCGCTGCGCGGCCCGGCCGAAGTGCAGCTCGTCGGCCAGCACCGAAAAGTAGCGCAGGTGCCGCAGTTCCATCAAGAGGCATCTCCTATCAGTCAACACCAAATCAATATTAGACACAGATGCATGGCGCCCGAACAATCGTGCTTCCACCAGGACCAGGAGACCAGCGATGTCCGACGCCATGCACCCGATCCCCGATCGCCACGGCCAGAACCTGTTTAGCACGGACGAGCAGCTGCAGAACCTGCTGGCCGTCTACCTGCCCGATGCGCTGCGCCGCCACATGCTGCCGCACTTCGAGCGCCTGGGCGGCCTGGCCGGCGGGCGGCTGGACGAGCTGGCCGGCGTGGCCGACCGCAACCCGCCCACGCTGGAGCACCGCACGCGCACGGGCCTGGACGCGCAGACCATCGTCAAGCACCCGGCCTATGTGGAGATGGAGCGGCTGGCGCTCAGCGAGTTCGGCCTGGGCGCCATGTCGCACCGCGAGGAGACGCTGGGCTGGCAGGGCAAGATGCCTCCGCTGGTCAAGTACGTGCTGACCTATCTGTTCGTGCAGGCCGAGTTCGGCCTGTGCTGCCCGGTCTCGATGACGGACTCGCTCACGCGCACGCTCAAGAAGTTCGGCGACCCCGAACTCGTCGCAAGGGTCCTGCCGCGGCTGACCTCGCTGGACTTCGATGAACTGGCCCAGGGCGCGATGTTCATGACCGAGCAGGCCGCGGGCTCCGACATCGCGGCCACGCAGACCGTGGCGGCGCAGCAGGCCGACGGCAGCTGGCGGCTCGCCGGCGACAAGTGGTTCTGTTCCAACCCCGATGCCGACTTCGCCATGGTGCTGGCCCGGCCCGAGGACGCACCCGCGGGCATCAAGGGCGTCTCGCTGTTCCTGCTGCCGCGCGTGCTGGACGACAGCAGTCCGAACCACTACCGCATCGTGCGCCTCAAGCACAAGCTGGGCACGCGCTCCATGGCCTCGGGCGAGATCCGGCTCGAAGGCGCGGTGGCCTACCTGGTCGGAGAGCGCGGCCGCGGCTTCGTGCAGATGGCCGACATGGTCAACAACTCGCGCCTGTCCAACGGTGTGCGCGCGGCCGGCCTCATGCGCCGTGCCGTGGCCGAGGCCGAGCACATCGCCGCCGAGCGGCGTGCCTTCGGCAAGCGCCTGGCCGACATGCCGCTCATGCAGCGCCAGCTCGACAAGCTGCGCGTGCCGGCCGAGCAGGCGCGCTCCATGGTGTTCCAGACCGCGCTGGCACTGGCCCGCTCCGATGCCGGCGAGGAGGGCGCCTACCCGCTGCTGCGCATCCTGACGCCGCTGATCAAGTTCCGCGCCTGCCGCGACGCGCGCAAGGTCACGGGCGACGCGATGGAGGTGCGCGGCGGCTGCGGCTACATCGAGGAATGGTCCGACCCGCGCCTGGTCCGCGACGCGCACCTGGGCTCGATCTGGGAGGGCACGAGCAACATCGTGGCGCTGGACGTGGTCCGCGCGATCCAGCGCGAGGACGCGCTGCCCGTGCTGCAGGCGCATTGCGGCGTCCTGGTGGACGATGCGGGCCTGGCACCGGCCTTCGCGCAGGCGCTGCGCGGCGCGCTGCGGCGCGCCGGTGCGCTGGCCCGGACGGCCGCGGCCGAGGGGGGCGACATGCTCGCGCGCCAGGCGGCCTCGGCGCTGTACCACTGCGTGAGCGCCACCGCCATGGCCTGGGAGGCGCAGCGCACCGGCTCGCCCGAGCGCCTGCGCTGGGCCCAGCTCGTGCTGCTGCACCGCGTGCTGCCGCGCGATCCGCTGGCCAGCGTGGAGATCCCGGCGGACTGGACGGCGGCCGTGCCGGCCTGCGTGCCCAGCACCGCCTGATTCCCGCGGCGTCCCGCCCTGCATCCCCGCCGCAGGTGGGGGGCGGGAGCCCCTGCGCCCGCCCGCGCCCGCCCGCGCCCGCCCGCGCCCGCCCGCGCAGCACCACCTCAGAAGGAGACATCCATGCGCCTGATCGCCACCCTGTTGTCCGCCGCTGCCCTGCTCGTGGCCCTGCCCGCGGCGCAGGCCCAGACCTATCCCGACAAGCCCGTCATGCTGGTCGTGCCCTTCCCGCCCGGCGGGCCGACCGACGCCATGGCCCGCACGCTCGCGGCCGAGATGCGGGACAAGCTGGGCCAGCCCGTCATCGTGGAGAACCGCGCGGGCGCCGGCGGCAACATCGGCGCCGAGTACGTGGCGCGCGCGCCGGCCGACGGCCAGACCCTGCTGTTCGGCACCTCGGGTCCCCTGGCCATCAACGCCAGCCTGTACCGCAAGATCGGCTACGACCCGGTCAAGAGCTTCGCGCCCGTGATCCAGGTCGGCCACCTGCCCAACATCCTCGTCGTGCACCCCGGCGTGCCGGCGCAGAACGTGCGCGAGTTCGTGGCCTATGCCAAGGCGCATCCGGGCAAGCTCAGCTACGCCTCCTCGGGCAACGGCGCGTCCTCGCACCTGGCCGGCGTGCTGTTCAACGAGAAGGCCGGCGTGGACCTGCAGCACATCCCGTACAAGGGCACGGGCCCGGCGCTCAACGACCTGCTGGGCGGCCAGGTCGGCGCGAGCTTCACCGACGTGCTGACCGCGCTGCCCTATGTGAAGACCGGCAAGCTGCGCGCGCTGGGCATCGCGACCGCGCAGCGCTCGCAGGCCCTGCCCGAGCTGCCCACCATCGCCGAGCAGGGCGTGCCGGGCTACGACGTGAGCGTGTTCTTCGGCATCGTGGCGCCGGCCGGTACGCCGGCCGATCGCATCGCCAAGCTCAACCAGGCCTTCGTCGAAGTGCTGGCCAGCCCCAAGGTGCGCGCGCTGTTCGCGGCCCAGGGCCTGGAGAGCGCGCCGGACCATGCGCCCGCGCAGCTCGCCAAGTTCATCGCCGCGCAGAAGAGCGCCTGGGCCGGCGTGGTCAAGGCCTCCGGCGCGCAGCTGGATTGAGCGCGCCCGCATTCCCCATTTCCAGACCACAGGACCAGGAGACAGACATGCCCCATCCCCACCTGGCGCGCCGCAAGCTGCTGGCCGGTGCCTCGGCCGGCCTGCTCGGCGCGGCACTGCACCCGCTGGCGGCCGCGCAGTCCGCCGGCTTTCCCGAGCGGCCGGTCCGCGTGGTCGTGCCCTACAGCGCGGGCGGGCCGACCGACGCCCACCTGCGCGTGGTGGCGCTGCAGGCCGCACACCTGCTCGGCCAGCCCGTCATCGTCGAGAACAAACCGGGCGCCAACGGGACCTTCGGCGCGGCCGAACTCGCGCGCGCCCAGCCCGATGGCTACACCGTCGCCGTGCTGCCGGCCAGCGTGTTCCGCGAGCCGCACCTGAACCGCGTGGGCTTCGACCCGCTCAAGTTCAGCTACGTGCTGGGCCTGACCGACTACAGCTTCGGCCTGGCCGTGCGGCAGGACGCGCCCTGGCGCAACTGGGCCGATTTCCTGGCCGACGCGCGCAGGCGGCCCGGCAAGCTTTCGGCCGGCGCGGCCGGTCCCGTGCAGACGCCCAGCATCGTGCTCGGCGAACTCGTGCAGGCCCTGGACATCGACCTGAACCGCGTGCCCTACAAGGGCGACGCCGAACAGGTGGCCGACCTGCTGGGCGGGCACATCGACGCGGGCATTCTCTCGGGCGTGGCCTCGGTGCACATCCGCTCCGGCAAGCTGCGCTACCTGGCCATGCTGACGCCCCAGCGCGTGCCGCAGTTCCCCGACGTGCCCACGCTGCGCGAGCAGGGCGTGGACATCGTGATCGAGTCGCCCTACGGCATCGCCGCGCCGCAGGGCCTGGCGCCGCAGCGGCTGCGCGTGCTGCACGACGCCTTCAAGGCCGCGCTGGAGTCGGCCGAGGGCCGCAAGATCCTGGACCAGCTCAACCAGCCCGTCAGCTACCGCAGCCCCGAGGAGTTCCAGCAATACGCCCATGCGGCGCTGGCGCGCGAGAAGGTCCGCATGGAGCGCTTCAAGGCGCCCTCGGGCCTGCGCAAGGATTGAGCAGGGCGGCACGGTCCAAGGCGCGCCGCCGCGCATGTCGGCTACGCTGCGGGCCCTTTCCACTGCTTTTTCCGATGTCTGCCATGAACCCCTTCAGCCCCGAAGCCACCGACACCCTGTTCAGCCTGCGCATGCCCATGGTCCAGGCCTTCGGCCTGCGCGGCCTGCGCATCGCAGGCGACGAGGCCCAGGTGCTGATGCCGGCCAACCCCCAGCACACCAACAGCCGCGGCGACGTGCACGGTGGCGCCTACGCCGTGCTCATGGACAGCGTGCTGTCCTGCGCAGCGCGCGCGCACGACCCCGCGCGCTACGGCGTCATCACGGTCGACATGGCGCTGCACTACGTGGCCGGCACGCGCGGCGAGGTCACGGCCACGGCCCGCTGCGAGCGGCGCGGCAAGTCGCTGTGCTTCGTGCGCGGCGAGGCCCACGACGCCGACGGCAACCTGCTCACACTGGCGACCGGCACCTTCAAGCTGGTCGAACGCATGAAATGACCCACCCCCGTTTGGACTTCGAAGGGCGTGTAGAAGTCCCATCCCCCCTCAAGGGGGCGCCGCCAGCGGTCTGGCAGAGCCAGTGCCGCGGCGTCTGCTGGCATGGCCTGCTCCGTAGCCTGCCGCGGCGCGTTGCGACCAACCTCAGCGATTGGAGATTCCCATGACCACCGCACCCGGCGCCCTGGCGGGCATCCGCGTACTCGACCTCTCGCGCATCCTCGGCGGCCCCTACTGCGGCCAGATCCTGGGCGACCACGGCGCCGACGTGCTCAAGGTCGAGCCGCCCGGCGGCGATGACACGCGCACCTGGGGGCCGCCGTTCCAGGACGGCGTGGCGTCCTACTACCACGGGCTCAACCGCAACAAGCGCGTGCAGCACCTGGACCTCGGCACGCCCGAAGACCGCGAGAAGCTGCTGGCGCTGGTGGCCGAGGCCGACGTGCTCGTGGAGAACTTCAAGACCGGCACCATGGAGCGCTGGGGCATCGGCTACGAACAGCTGTCCGCGCGCTTCCCGCGCCTGGTCTGGTGCCGCGTCTCGGGCTTCGGCGCCGACGGCCCGCTCGGCGCGCTGCCGGGCTACGACGCGGCCGTGCAGGCCATGACCGGCCTCATGAGCGTCAACGGCGAGGCCGGCGGCGACCCGCTGCGCGTGGGCCTGCCCGTCGTGGACATGGTGACCGGGCTCAACGCCGTGATCGGCGTGCTGCTGGCGCTGCAGGAGCGGCACCGCAGCGGCAAGGGCCAGTTCGTCGAGGCCGCGCTGTACGACGCCGGCATCGCGCTGCTGCATCCGCACGCGGCCAACTGGTTCATGGACGGCCGCGTGCCGCGGCGCACGGGCAACGCCCATCCCAACATCTACCCCTACGACGCGCTGCGCACGGGGACCGACCCGATCTTCCTGGCCGTGGGCAACGACCGGCAGTTCACGGCCTTCTGCCGCGTGGCGGGCGTGCCCGAACTGGCCGAGCACCCGGACTACCGCGAAGCCGGTGGCCGTTCGGTGCACCGCGAGGCGCTCAAGCCGCTGCTGGAGGCGGCGCTGGCGAAGTTCGACGGCCGCCAGCTCGTCGACGAGCTGATGGCAGCGGGCGTGCCGGCCGCACCCGTGCTGCCCGTGGACGCCGCGCTCACGCACCCGCACACGGCGCACCGCGGCATGGTGGTGGAGCTCGCGGGCGGCTACCGCGGCCTGGGCGCGCCCGTGAAGCTCAGCCGCACGCCGGCCAGTTACCGGCATGCGCCGCTGACGCCGGGCGAGCGCTTCGAGGAGGCCTGACGGCGCGGGCCGCCTCAGGTCCCCTTGAACCCCGACTTGTGGATCACGGGCAGCCAGCGCCTGGCCGCCTTGTCGGTGAAGGCCACCACGGCCTCGCTGTCCGAGCCGGGCACGTTGTCGTAGCCCGCGCTGAACAGCTTTTGCTGCACATCGGACTGGGCCAGCACCTTGCGCAGCGCGCGGTTCCATTCGGCCATGCGCTCGGCCGGCATGTCGTGGCGCGCGTAGACCGCGTAGCGCGAGCTCGCGACCAGGTTGGGGAAGCCGGACTCGGCGAAGGTCGGCACGTCGGGCATGTTGGCCGAACGCGCTTCGCCCGAGACCGCCAGCATCCGGATCTTGCCGGCCCGGTGGAACTCGATGAAGCTCGTGCTGGCGTCCATGGCCGCCGGCACCTGGCCGCCCAAGAGGTCGGTCACCATGGGCGCGCCGCCCTTGTAGGGCACGATGACGCCCTGCGTGCCGGCCTGGGCGATGAAGTCCACCGCGAGGAAGTGCAGCAGCGAGCCCAGCAGCGAGATGCCCACGTCGGCCTGCCGGGGCTGGGCCTGGGCGGCCTGCAGGTACTGCTGCAATGTCTTGTGCGGCGAGCTGGCCGCCACGGCGATGCCGAACTGCAGCGCCGCCACATCGCTGATGGGCTTGAACTCCTTGAGCGGGTCGTAGCGCATGCCCGCGTAGATGGCGGGCACGATGAACATCGGGTCCACGGGCGAGAGCAGCACGGTGTTGCCGTCGCCGGGCGCGGCGCGCAGGGCTTCGCCCGCGATCCGGGTCGCGCCGCCGGGGCGGTTGTCCACCACGACATTGCGCCCGAGTTCGGCCTTGAGCCTGTCCGCGAGCACGCGCGCGAGGAAGTCGCCGGCGCCGCCGGCCGGAAACGGCAGCAGCATGGTGGCGTAGTCGCGCGGCTGCGCCAGCGCGCGGCCGCCAGCCAGGCCGCTGCCCAGGGCCAGCCCGGCCGCGAGCGTGAGGCGGCGGCGCTGGGCGCGGAAAGGGTTGGTGAAGTGGTCGGTGAAACGGTCGCTGGTGCGGGTGTCGTCGCGTGCGGGCATGGTGTCTCCTGTTCTGGGCGATGGGGTGGTGCGGCCGCTCAGGCCTGCAGCATGCGGTGCACGAAGCCCGCGGCGTCCTCGATGGCCTGCGCGGCATCGAGCAGCAGGTCTTCGCGCAAGCGGGCCGCGACGAGCTGCACGCCCATGGGCGTCGCGCCGTGCAGGCCCGTGGGAACGGACACGCCGGGCAGGCCCAGGCAGGCGGTGGCCAGCAGCGGGCTTTGCGCGTCGAGCAGCGCACGAAAGCGCTCCCCGTCCTGCGCGTCCGCGTCCTGCGGCGCGGGCGGATGCCAGGACACGGGCATCAGCAGCAGCGGGAAGCGGTCCAGGAACTCGGCCCACTGGCGCGCGAGCGTGAAGCGCTGCGCCAGCATGTCCAGGCAGGCGTCGCGGTCCAGCGGCGCGATGCCGTGCTCCATGTGGGCCTGGCTGGTGCGCATGGCGGCGTCGCCATGGTCCGCGATGGCGGCGCTGATGCCGCGCCGGCCGTCCTCCACGCTCAGCAGCCGCCACAGCGCCGCGCCTTCCAGCAGCGCGGGCGGGCGGGCCTCTTCGACCGCATAGCCGGCCGCGCGCAGCCAGGCCGCGGCCTGCTGCACGGCGGCGGCCACGGCGGGGTCTGCGGCTACGCCGGGATAGGCGCTGCAGACTGCCACGCGCAGGCCCGGTGGCGCGGCGGATGCCGCGGGCAGGCTGGGCAACGGGAGGCAGTTGGGGTCGCGTGCGTCGAACCGGGCCATGGCGGCCAGCGCCAGGCGCAGGTCGGCCACGCTGCGCGCGAGCGGCCCCTGCACCGACATGAGCTGCGCGGCGATGCCGCGCTCCGCGCTCGCGCTGGGGTTGTGCGCGGGGATGCGGCCGGCGGTGGGCCGCAGGCCGGCCACGCCGCAGCAGTAGGCCGGGTAGCGGATCGAGCCGCCCATGTCGTTGCCATGGGCGATGGCACCCATGCCCGTGGCCACGGCCACGGCCGCGCCGCCGCTGGAGCCGCCCGGCGTGCTGTCCGCATGCCAGGGGTTCAGCGTGCGGCCGTGCACGGCGTTGTCCGTGAACCAGCGCACCGAGTAGGTCGCCGTGTTGCTGCGCCCCACGAGGATGGCGCCCGCGCGGCGCAGGTTGGCGACCACGGGCGCGTCCTCGCGTGCGATCAGCCCGCGCAGTGCCACGGAGCCGTTCGTGGTCGCCAGGCCCGCCTGGTCCACGTTGATCTTGGTCGTCACGGGCACGCCGTGCAGCGGCCCCAGCGGCAGGCCCTGCGCGACCTGCCGGTCCGCCGCGTCGGCGGCGGCCAGCGCGGCCTCGTCCAGCACCTCGGCCAGGGCGTTCAGGCGCGGGTTGCGCTCGCGGATGCGTGCGAGCGCACTTTCCGTCACTTCGCGGCAGGACAGCGCGCGGCGGCGGATGGCCGCGGCCGTGTCGGTCGCGCTGAGGGTCCAGAGTGGGGAGGCGTTGCTTGGCATGGGAAGGGCAGCGGTGGCGCGGGCGCCGAGGCGCACGGCAGGCAGGGCAAGGGCTGTTGCGGTGCGGCGAGCTTACGGAGCGGGCCGGCGCCGCAGAAGACTGCGCGATCGTTTTGCCGATAACCACTGCTTATCATCCAGCCATGAAAGACTTCCAGTTGCGAGCACTCGTGCAGGTCGCCGACGCCGGCAGCATCCGCGCCGCGGCCCGGGCGCTGGGCCTGAGCCAGCCGGCCGTGACCAAGGCCATCCGCGACCTGGAGGCCGATGTCGATGCGCAGCTGGTGCACCGCAGCTCGCGCGGCGTCGAGCTCACGGAATGCGGCAAGCAGCTCACGGTGCGCGCGCGGCTTGCGCAGGCGCAGCTGGCCATGGCGCGCCAGGACATCCAGATGCTGCAGGGCGGCAAGCGTGCGCGCGTGACCGCCGCGGTGACGCCGGTCGTGTTCATGGGCGCGCTGCCCCAGGTGCTGCAGGCTTTCCGGCGCGACATGCCCGATGCCGAGCTGCGGCTCTACGAAGGGCTGATGCCGCTGGCCCTGCCCCAGCTGCGCGAAGGGCTGCTGGACTTCGCCGTGGCCGCGCCCGTCGAGCAGTCGGTGGACCCCGACCTCGATTTCGAGCCCATCTGCCCGCTGGAGATGGCGGTGGCCTGCCGGCCCGAGCACCCGCTGGCCCGGGCCACGGAGTGGGACGAACTGGTGCAGGCCGAGTGGATCGTGCACCAGGCCTCCGGCAGCCACCACACCGTGCTGTTCGAGCAGCTGCTGCGCCAGGGGCGGCCCGTGCCGCAGCGCCGCGTGGTGGTCAACACCTTCGGCGTGGGCTGGGGCCTGCTCACGCGCAGCGACCTGCTGCTGATGCTGCCGGCCCGCTTCCTCGACATCGAACCCTATGGGCGGCAGATCGTGCGCGTGCCGCTGCGCATGGAACTGCCGCCGCTCACGCTGGGCATCCTCAAGCTGCGCGGCACGCCCATGTCGCTGGCCGCCACGCGGCTGGCCACGCTGTTCGCGCGCTACTGCCGCTGAGAACGTGTTGAGGGTCTATCCGCGGCCTCGGATCGGCCGTGATCCGCTTCCGAGGATCAGCCCAGCCAGCTGGCGGCCTTGTTGATCAGCGCGCCGCCGGCCAGCAGCCAGGCGAACAGCAGCGCGGCCAGCAGCAGCGGCTTGGCGCCGGCCCGGCGCACCATGCGCCAGTGCGTGCCCAGGCCCAGGGCCGCCATGGCCGTGGCCAGCAGCAAGGTGTCCAGCCACACCAGCGCCGCATGCAGCGCTGCGGGCAGCGGGAACAGCGAGCTGAGCACCACGACGGCCAGGAAGCCCAGCGCGAACCAGGGCACGGTGATGGGGCGGCGTTGCGGCGTGCCGGCGCCAGCGCCGCCGCTGCGTGCGAGCCACAGCGACAGTGCGAGCAGGAAGGGCGCCAGCATCAGCACGCGCACCATCTTGG
>DATKFT010000701.1:0-7501 GCA_035544335.1 Pseudorhodoferax sp. | reverse complement strand
GCGATGCCTCAATTCCTGCGCTGCCCCCGCAACGGTCAACGAATCAGTGTCCCGTCCACCTCCGGTGGGCACAGGGCACGCCTTGGCGCCCCCCATGGGACACGCCGTGGGTTCGTGAGCCCGATACCAGCCTGGCCCGATACATGACGCTGCGGTGGGCAGCGGTCTCAGGATGGTGGTACGCCCAGTCGCGCCCGCCGGCCGGAGCCTCCTTGCCGCACCTCGACGTCAGTCCAAGACCTGACCGATGTTCTGCTGGAGACCTTGATGCCGTTTTTCCTGCCGCGCCTGCGGCTACCCTGCGCACGCCGCCTCGCGGGCCGCCACTTCCCGCCCGGTTGCGTCGCCGCCGCAGTAGCGCTGCTGTCCCTGCCTTCTTTGGCCGAAGAGCTTGGCAAATTGCCCACCGTCACGGCGCGCGGCGAACGCCTGGCGGACGACCAGGTGCTGACCGCCGGCAAGACGGCCACTGCGCTCTCCGAGTCGCCCCGCGCCGTCTCCGCCGTCACCGACCGTGACATCGAGGCCCGCGGCGCCACCACGGTGATGCAGGCACTCGAGTACACCCCGGGCGTCTATGGCTCCAGCTATGCAAGCGCTGCCCTCACGCGCGAGTACCCGCTGGTGCGCGGCTTTCTGGCTTACCAGTTCCTGGACGGCCTGAAGCTGCATGACAGCAACTGGGGCGAGGAAGTCTACGGACTGGAACGTGTGGAGCTGCTGCGCGGTCCGGCATCGTCGCTCTACGGCCAGGGCAGTCCCGGCGGCCTCATCGACATGCGCAGCAAGCGTCCCTCCGCGGTGGCGGCGCGCCGCGCCGAGCTGCGTGTGGGCAGCAAGCAGCTGCGCCAGGGACAGTTCGACCTGACCGGGCCGCTCAGCGACACCCTGCAATACCGCCTCGTCGGGCTGGTACGGGAAAGCGATGGCGAGATCGACCACACGCAGAACGACCGCCGCTACCTCTACGGGGCCTTGGCGTGGCAGCCCACATCGGCCACCCGGCTGACGGTGATGGCCAGCTACCAGGCGGACCCGGGCCTCACCGTGCACCAGCCGCTGCCCCGGGCCGGCACCCTGCTTCCCGGTCCCGATGGCCGCTTCATCGCGCGCAAGCTGTTCCTGGGCGAGCCGAACCGGCACGATTCGAACAAGGAGAGTTGGCGCATCGGATACGAGCTCAGCCACCGGATCGATGGCACCTGGTCGTTCGAGCAGAACCTGGGCTACCGCAAGATCAACATCGGCGTCGACGAGGTGCAGGCGCGGGGCGCCGCCGCCGGGTCGACCGGCTGGGTGCGCCAGCTGTTCGCGGCCAGGTACGAGATCGAGACCATGCAGGTCGACAACCGGCTGGTGGCGCGCTTGCAGACCGGTGCGGTCAGCCACAGGCTGATGGCGGGTTTCGACTACGCCAGCATTCCCAACTTCCAGGGCAGCGGCACGAACCGCGCCTCGCCCTACGCCATCGACCTGTACAGCCCGGTCTACGGCATGCTCACGCCCGCCAACCCCATCACCTCCAAGCGCGACCAGCGCGTGCGCCAGGCGGGCCTGTACCTGCAGGACCAGCTCGCGTTCGGCCGCACCACGCTGCTGGCCGGCGTGCGCCACGACAAGACGGCCCTGGACCAGCGCACGGCCACGCTCAATGCGGGCACCGGCCAGTTCAACGACCCGCCCTACGTCACGCGCCGCGACTCGGCCAACACCGCCCAGCTGGGCATCACGCACGCCTTGGACGGGGGATGGTCGCCCTATGCCAACTATGCGGGCTCGTTTGCACCCGTCACGGGCAGCAACGCGGCGGGCGACCCCTTCGTGCCCCAGCGCGGCCGCCAGGTCGAGGCGGGCATCAAGTGGCTGCCTGCGCAAGGACGCCTGAGCGCGACCGCGGCGCTCTACCGCATCGAGCAGCGCCATGTGCTGACGCAGGACCTGGCCAACCCCGGCTTCGCGGTGCAGTCCGGCTCGGTGCGCACGCGCGGCATCGAACTCGAAGGCCGGGCACGGCTCTGGCAGGGCGCGGATGCGACGCTGGGCTACACCACGGTCAATGCCGAAGTCACCGCGACCAACACGCCCGGCGGCGTTGGCAAGCGTCCGGTCAGCATTCCGCGCAACCAGGCCAGCGCCTGGCTCACGCAGCGCATCGGCCTGGACACGCTGGGTGCGCTGAGCGTGTCGGCCGGCGTGCGCCGCATGGGTGCGATGGCGGGCGATACGCTCAACACCTTCGACGTGCCGTCGGTCACGCTGTACGACCTGGCCCTGCGCTGGCGCCTGGACAGCGGCGCCCCGGCCCTGCGTGGCTGGGAGCTGGCGCTGGTCGCCCGCAACCTGGGCGACAAGCGCTACGTGGCGAACTGCGACGCTGCGACCGCGTGCTACTACGGCATCGGGCGCAGCGTCACGGCCACGCTGGGCGCGTCGTTTTGAGCGCACCGGGCGCGCGGCGATGGGGGATGGTCTGACATCCGCGGGCGGGCCGGCGCATGCCGCCGCCGCGCTCGAGAACGCGCTGCAGGCCGCCTGCGCCGGGCCCTGGGCCGCGTTCGCCGGCAGACTCGTGCTGCAGGGCCCGGGCCTGGCGGCTCCGGCCGGCACCCCGAGCCCGCTGTCGGCCTTGATGCGGCCCGCGCACCGCGACCGCATTGGCGAAGACTTCGTCGCGGCGCACGGGCAGACCGAACGCACCGTGATCGCCTCGATCTGGTCGAAGTGGCACTTCGCGATCCTGATGCCGGCCTACCTCATCGCGACACTGCTGCTCGACTGGGATCTGGCCGACGCCTTGCCGCATGCCGACTTCGTGCTCGATGCCCAGGGCAAGACGGTGGCGCTGCGCCTGCCGGCCGAGCAGCTGCGGCCACGCGCGGGGCCGCCCGACTTTCTCGCGCTCGTCGACCATCTGGACGCTTGCATCGCGCTGTTCGGCACACGCACGGGCGTGACCGCACGCGTCCTCGCGAACAACGCCGGCAACCTGTTCGAATCCTTCGTGCAGCGGGTCGCATCGGTGCATGGCGACCAGCCGGAGATCCTCGCGCGCTGCGATGCGGCCCATGCGCTGATGGCCCGCGCCCAGCTCGACGGGCAGCGTCCCAACCCCTTGCACGCGCCGGTGGTCTACCTGCCGCAGCGGGACGGTCCGCCGCTGCGCCAGCGCCGCATCTGCTGCATGCGCTACCTCGTGCCCGACGGCGTGTTCTGCACGACCTGCCCCAGCCCGCTGGCCGCACGCGGTGCCCGCGCCTGCTGAACGACACCGACACCCCATGTCCCCGCAACCACCCCCGGCGCCACAGCAGCGCGCCAACCCCTCGCTCGACGAACGGCAGCAGGACGGCCTGCTGCGCACGCTCGGCGATGCCTGGCACTTCGCGACGCCCTACTTCCGCTCGTCCGAGCGCCGCATGGCCATCGGCCTGCTGCTGCTCGCGCTGCTGCTGCAGCTCGGCATCGTCGGCTACGACGTGCTCTACAACTTCTGGCGCAACACCTTCTTCGAGTCCGTGCAGACGCGCAACGCCGACGAGTTCGTGCGCCAGCTGGGCTACTTCGCAGCGCTGGGCGTGCTGTTCGTGCTCTGCACGACCTACCAGACCTACGTCAGCCAGGCCCTGCAGCTGCGCTGGCGCCGCTGGCTCAGCCAGCGCCTGGTCGCGCGTTGGCTCGACGGCAACGCGCACTACCGTCTCTCGCTGCAGCCCGGGCGCGGTGACAACCCCGACCAGCGGATCGCGGAGGATGTGCGCTCGTTCGTGCGGCTGACGCTGACACTGAGCATCGGCCTGATCGGCAACGCCGTGTCGATGCTGTCGTTCGTGGCCATCCTCTGGGGGCTGTCGGCCGCGGCCCCGTTGTCAGCGCTCGGGCTGGGCTGGGACATTCCGGGCTACCTGGTGTGGATGGCCCTGCTCTATGCGCTGGCAGGCACCGTGCTGACGCACCTGGTCGGCCGCCCGCTGATCCCGCTCGAGGTCGCGCAGGAGCGCGTCGAGGCCGACTACCGCTACGGCCTGGTGCGCGTGCGCGCGCATGCCGAACCCATTGCGCTGCTCGACGGAGCGCGTTGGGAAGCCCAGTTCCTCGAAGGCCGCTTCGCGGCAATCCTGCACAACACCCGGGCGCTGATGCGCAGACAGCGCAACCTGGGCTTCTTCACCGCCAGCCACCGCCATGCCTCCGTCGTGGTGCCCTACCTGCTGGTGGGGCCGCTGTACTTTGCCGGCCGGCTCGGCTTCGGCGCCTTGATGCAGACGGGATCGGCCTTCATCCAGGTCAGCCGAACCTTCTCCTACTTCGTGACCGCCTACGCGTCCGTGGCCGAGCTGGCCGCGGTCGTGCGCCGCCTGCGCAGGCTGGAGTCGGACCTCGATGCCGTGACCGCGGGGCCGCAGCCCCAGCCGGCCGGCGCCGAGCACCCCATGCTGACGGTGCGGGGGCTGCAGGTGCGTGCACCGGCCGGGCCCGCAGAATCCGCGCCGGGGACCGGGCCAGTGATCGCGCAGGTGCCCGCACTCGATCTCCAGGCCGCGGGACGCCTGCGCATCGTGGGAGAACCCGGGGCGGGAAAGACCAGCCTGCTGCGCACCAGCGCCGGCCTGTGGCCGGCCTGGGAGGGCGCGCTCGCCAACGGGTTCCGACGGCCGGCCTATGTGCTGCGTGAGAGCTATCTGCCACCCGGCTCGCTGTTGGAGGTGCTCGCCTACCCGCAGCCGCCCGCCGGCATCGCGCAGGACCAGGCCGTTGCGCTGCTGCAGGCCGTGGGCCTGGGCCATCTGGTGCAAGCGCAGCGGCCGGCCGACATCGGTGCGGACCGCGTCGCCGCGCTGTCCACCGGCGAACGCCAGCGCCTGGGTGTGGCCCGCGCGCTGGCGCAGCAGCCCGACGTTCTCTGGCTGGACGAGGCCTTCGTCTCGCTGCCCGACGACGAGGCGCGGCGGCTGCTGGACCTGGTGGCCGCGCGCCTGCCCACCACGGCCGTGGTGGTACTGGGACACGACACGGACGCCTGGTGTCCGCCAGCGTACCCGACGCTGGTGCTGCGCCGCGCGCCTGCCGTCCCTTCCGCCCTTTCCTCGTGACAGGCCCGAGGCCGGCGCACCGTGTCAGGCCACGTGGCTGGCGCAGGCGCTGTGCCCCGGCGGCGGACGGCGCTGTCCCTGGCGCTGTCCCTGGCGCACTCCTTAGCGCAGCCCCGCGTTGAGCCGCTCCAGCGCCGCCGCGCCCGGGCACAGCGCCTGCGCGCCAAGCCGGTTCAGCGGCGTGCGGCTGGTCTGGAGCATGGCGTGCAGGTCTTCGGCCTCGCGGTCCACGTACAGCAGCCCTGTCAGCAGCTCGCCGCGCGCCTGCTGCGCGATCACCTGCTGCAGCGCCGCCGCGCGGTCGCCCGGGTCGTAGTCGGCGCGCAGCTTGCGCAGGCGCAGGGCGGACCCATCGGCCTGCGGCAGCGTGAGCAGCTCGCCCGGCGCGGGCTCGGCCTGCACCTCGTCGGCCAGGCGGATGAAGTCGATGCGGTTCACGGCCTCGTTGTGGTCGCGCACGTAGTCGTAGCTCTTGGTGCTGCCCGCATGGTTGTTGAAGGCCACGCAGGGGCTCACCACGTCGATGAAGGCCGCACCGCCGTGGCCGATGGCGCCGCGGATCAGCGGCACGAGCTGTGCCTTGTCGCCCGAGAAGCCGCGCGCCACATAGCTGGCGCCCAGCTGCAGCGCCAGGCCCACCAGGTCGATCGGCGTGTCGTGGTTGACCGCGCCCTTCTTGCTCTTGGAGCCCTGGTCGGCCGTGGCCGAGAACTGGCCCTTGGTCAGGCCGTAGACGCCGTTGTTCTCGACGATGTAGACCATGTTCACGCCGCGCCGCATGGCGTGCGCGAACTGGCCCAGGCCGATCGAGGCCGAGTCGCCGTCGCCCGACACGCCCAGGTACAGCAGCTCGCGGTTGGCCAGCTGCGCGCCCGTCAGCACCGAGGGCATGCGGCCGTGCACGGTGTTGAAGCCGTGCGAGGCGCCCAGGAAGTAGTCCGGCGTCTTGGAGCTGCAGCCGATGCCCGAGAGCTTGGCCACGCGGTGCGGCTCCACGTCCAGCTCCCAGCAGGCCTGGATGATGGCGGCCGAGATCGAGTCGTGGCCGCAGCCGGCGCACAGCGTGGAGATCTTGCCTTCGTAGTCGCGCCGCGTGTAGCCGACCTGGT
This sequence comes from Pseudorhodoferax sp., assembly GCA_035544335.1. GTDB lineage: Bacteria > Pseudomonadota > Gammaproteobacteria > Burkholderiales > Burkholderiaceae_C > Pseudorhodoferax. Next base: position 1,302 of record DATKFT010000701.1, on the reverse strand, counting down.
TCTTCGCGAGCGAGGGATGGTGCAGCCGGGGCTTGGCCAGGTAGGTCATGCGGAGGTCTCCGTCTGGCAGTCCAGGGCGCCCTGGATGGCGCCGGCGATGAAGCGTGCCGTGATCGGCGTGCCGTCGAAGTGCAGCACGCGCACGAGGCGCGCGGGATCGGCGTCGAGTTCGTTGACGAGCAGGCTGCGCATCTGCGCGTCGCGGTTCTGCTCGACCACGAAGACACGCTCGTGCGCGGCGATGAAGCGGCGTACCGATGCCGGGAACGGGAAGGCGCGCAGCCGCATGGCGTCCACGTGCACGCCGGCCTGCGCCAGCAGCTCCAGCGCTTCGTCCATGGCCGGGCTGGTGGAGCCGAAGTACAGCACGCCGAGCGGTGTGGCCTGGGTGGCTGCGCGCTCCACAGGCGCCGGCACGAGCTCGGCCGCGGTCGCGAACTTGCGCAGCAGCCGTTCGACGTTGTAGACGTAGTCCGGCCCGCGCTCGGAGTAGCGCGCATAGGCGTCGCGCGTGGTGCCGCGCGTGAAGTAGGCGCCTTTGCTCGCATGCGTGCCGGGCAGCGTGCGCCAGGGGATGCCGTCGCCGTCCACGTCCTTGTAGCGGCCGAAGTCGCGGCCGGCCTCCAGCATCTCGGCCGTCATGATCTTGCCGCGGTCGTAGCCGCGCCCCTCCTCCCAGACGAAGGGCTCGCACAGGCGCTGGTTCATGCCGATGTCCAGGTCGGTCATCACGAACACCGGCGTCTGCAGCCGGTCCGCGAGGTCCAGCGCGGCCGCTGCGTGCTCGAAGCACTCGCGCGGGTCCTCGGGGAACAGCAGCACATGCTTGGTGTCGCCGTGCGAGGCGTAGGCACAGGCCAGGATGTCGGCCTGCTGCGTGCGCGTGGGCATGCCCGTGGAGGGGCCGCCGCGCTGCACGTTGACGATGGTCACGGGGATCTCGGCGAAGTAGGCCAGGCCGATGAACTCGGTCATCAGCGAGACGCCGGGGCCCGAGGTGGCCGTGAACGCGCGCGCGCCGTTCCAGCCCGCGCCCACCACCATGCCGATGGAGGCGATCTCGTCCTCGGCCTGCACGATGGCGTAGCGGCGCTCGCCGGTTTCCTTGTCCTCGCGGAACTTGGCGCAGTAGGACTGGAAGGCCTCGGCCACCGAGGACGAGGGCGTGATCGGGTACCAGGCGGCCACCGTGGCGCCGCCGTACACGCAGCCCAGTGCCGCAGCGCTGTTGCCGTCCACGAAGATGCGCCGGCCCACCTTGTCGGCCCGGCGCACGCGGATCGCCAGCGGCGCCTGCAGGTG
>DATKFT010000700.1:0-6236 GCA_035544335.1 Pseudorhodoferax sp. | reverse complement strand
GACGACCGCTCGCTGTACGCCCTGGCGATCGACCACCAGCGGCGTTACGCGCTGACCCTGCTGATGGGCCTGGATTTGCCCTGGGTGGCCGACGGCATCCAGCGCGATGGCCCGCATGTGCAGGCCCCCGTGGATGCGCTGGTGCGCGCCGCGTTGGAACGCGCAGGACTGCCCTACCAGGTGGTCTACGGCCGCGGGCCCGCGCGGCTGGCCCAGGCCGAGCGTGCGCTGCGCCAGCTGCCGGCATTGGCCGCCTGGCTGGAGCCGCTGCCCGAGCCACCCGCCACGCAGCGCTGGACCTGTGCCTGCGACAGCGACGCGGCCTGCGAACACCGGCTGTTCCGCCGGCTGCAGGGCCGCTGAAGCCCGGCTGCTGCCCGCCGGCCCGCCTTATTGCACCGACTGGCTGCCCGGCGGCAGCGAGCCCGGCGGCGCGAAGATCTGCGCCGCGTCCACCGCATCGAAGCGGTACTGCTGGCCGCAGAACTCGCAGCCGACCTCGATGTCCTCGCGCTCGCTCAGGATGGACTCGGCCTCGGCCACGCCCAGGCCGCGGATCATCTGCGCCACGCGCTCGCGGCTGCAGGTGCACGCAAAGCGCGGGCCGCCCTCGCCCGTCAGCGGCGCAAAGGTCAGCACTCCCTCTTCCCAGAACAAGCGGCGCAGCACGGTGTCGATGTCCAGCGTGAGCAGCTCTTCGCGCTGCAGCGTGCTGGCCAGGTGCGCGATGCGGTTGAAGTCCTCGTTCTGGCCCTGGGTATCGGCCTGCTCGGTGGCCTCGCCCTCGCTGGCCTGGCCGGCCAGGTTGGCCCCGCCCTTGACGGGCAGGCGCTGGATCAGCAGGCCGGCCGCCACCTGCGCGTCGGCCGCCAGCACCAGCACGGTGTCGAGCTGCTCGCTGTGCCGCATGTAGTGCTGCAGCACCTCGGCCATGCGGCCGAAGCTCTGGCCGTCGCCATCGCCGAGCGCCACCACACCCTGGTAGGCTTGCTGGCCCGGCTGCTTGTGCGCGGGGTCCAGCGTGATCGCACAGCGGCCCTGCCCGCTCTGGTTGATGAGTTCGGCCAGCGTGGCGCCGTTCTCGACCGCGCCGCTCAAAGAGGCGGTGGCGCGCACGCGCAGGTCGGACTGCACCTCGACCACGGCCAGCTTGAGCGGACCGTCACCGAAGATCTGCAGCACCAGCGCGCCGTCGAACTGGATGCCGGATTGCATCAGCACGGCGGCCGCGGTCATCTCGCCCAGCAGCGACTGCACGGGCGCGGGATAGGCGCCCGCCGTCGTGTTGGAGGCACGCCGACGCAGCACCTCCTGCCAGGCCTCGGTCAGGCGCACGATGGCGCCCCGCACGGGCAGGCCATCGAACAGGAATTTGCGCAGTTCCGACATCAGCCGATCTTCTTCAGGCCCGTGCGGTAACGCCGGGCGTTGTCCATGTAATGCCGCGCGCTGCGGCGCAGGCCCTCGATCTGCTCGGGCGTGAGCTGGCGCACCACCCTGGCCGGGCTGCCCACGATCATGGAGCCGTCGGGGAACTCCTTGCCCTCGGTCACGAGCGCGCCCGCGCCGACCAGGCAGTTGCGGCCGATCCTGGCATTGTTGAGCACGATGGCGCCGATGCCGATCAGCGACTCGTCGCCCACCGTGCAGCCGTGCAGCATGACCTGGTGGCCCACCGTGACGTGCTTGCCGATGGTCAAAGGCACGCCTTCGTCGGCATGCAGCACGCTGTTGTCCTGGATGTTGCTGCCCTCGCCCACGGCGATCGGCCCGCTGTCGCCACGGATCACGACGCCGGGCCAGACGCTGCTGTGCGGCCCCAGCGCCACGCCGCCGATCACCTCGGCGCTGTCGGCCACCCAGGCCGTCTCGGCCACCTGGGGTGTGCGCTCATCCAATGCGTACAAAGCCATCCTGCTTCCTCGTGGTCGTTGTGTCTGCGTTCATTGTAGGGAGGCGTCCGGCTGCTGCAGCGCGGCCAGTTCGGCCTCGCTGAAGCCAGCCGCGCGGCGTGCGTCCAGGTTGAACGGGCCCTTGAGCCGTGGCGCGCCATAGCACCGCGCCAGTTCCGCGTAGGTGGCCACGGGCTCGTGCCCGCGCGCGCGGCACAGCCAGCCGTACCAGCGGTTGCCGATGGCCACATGGCCGACCTCGTCGGCCAGGATCACGTCCAGGATCTCGCCGGCGCGCAGATCGCCGGCCGCCACGAGCTTGGCCCGGATCGGCGGCGCCGCGTCCAGGCCGCGCGCCTCCAGCGTGCGCGGCACCAGCGCCAGGCGCGCGAGCAGGTCGTTCTGCGTCTTCTCGGCCATGTCCCACAGGCCGTTGTGGGCCGGGAAGTCGCCATAGGCATGGCCCAGCGTGGCCAGGTGCGCAGCCAGCAGCTCGAAATGCAAGGCTTCCTCGCGCGCGACCTGCGCCCAATCGCGGTAGAAAGCCTCCGGCAGCCCGGCGAAGCGCCACAGGATGTCGCATGCCAGGTTGATGGCGTTGAATTCGATGTGGGCCAGCGCATGCAGCAGCACGGCCCGGCCCTGTGGCGTGTGGACCGGCCGGGGCTTGAGCTGCTGGTGCGGCACCAGCGCAGGCCGCTCGGGTCGGCCTGGCACGGCGACGGCCGGTTCGAGGTGTTGCTGCGCGTCCAGCGCCAGGGCGGTGTCCAGCGTGCGGGCCAGCGCGGCCTTGCGCGCGGGCTCGCGTTCGCACAGGGCGGCCAGCGCCACCGCGCGCAGTCCGCCATCGTCGTCAGGTTTTTGGTTCAAGTCGCGGAACTCATTGGATGCAGTCGGTTACGAATCCAGGTGGGCCCCTAGAATTCGCCAGTCCCCATTCTGGTTGAACCGCCAAGCCCATGACCGCTGCCGACACCGCATCGATGCTGATCGCCCGCCAGCCCATCGTGGACAACCGCCGGGCGGTTTTCGGCTACGAGCTGTTCGACCGCTCCCATCCGGACACGCCGCACGCGCCCGCGAACGACGTGGCCTTGGTGTTCAGCGCGCTCGCGCACACCGGCAGCGAAGCGCTGGTCGGCCAGTTCGTGATCTTCGTCAACAGCACGCACAACAGCCTGGCGGGCGGACACCTCGACCTCGTCCAGCCCGAACGCCTGGTGCTGGAGATCGAGGCGCTCGACGGCGACGACGAGGCCGAGGTGGAGGCGCGCTCGCACGCGCTGCAGGGCCTGCGCAAGCGCGGCTTTCGGCTGGCGTTCAACCACCGCGTGCTGCAACCGGCCTACGCGAGCTGGCAGCCGCTGGCGGACTTCATCAAGCTGGACCTGCTGGCCATCGACCCGATGCAGCTGCCCAAGCTGATCCAGACCGCGTTGACGCGCACCGGCGCGCGCCTGATCGCCGAGAAGACCGAGACCGCCGCGCAGTACGAGCAGCTTTCGGGCTACGGCGTGGATCTGTTCCAGGGCTACTGGTTCGCCAGGCCCGATGTGATCAAGACCCGGCTGCTGGCGCCTGCGCAGGCCAACGTGATCCTGCTGATCAACCTCGTGCGCAACCAGGCCAGCACCGACGAGATCGAGCAGGTGCTCAAGAAGGACGCGATGCTGGGGTTCAACCTCATGCGCCTGATCAACTCGTCGGGCTTCGGGCTCGCGCGCGAGATCACATCGTTCCGCCAGGCCGTGATGCTGCTGGGCCTCAAGAAGCTCTTTCGCTGGGCCGCGCTGCTGCTGACGACGGCCCGCGCCGGCGGCGCGCCGCCGGTCGTGGGCAGCACCGCGGTCGTGCGCGGCCGGCTCATGGAGCTGCTGGCCGCCGAATCCATGTCGCCCGAGGAATGCGATGCCGCCTTCGTGGTCGGCGTGTTCTCGCTGCTCGACGTCATGCTGGGCATGACCATGGAGCAGGCGGTCGCGCTGCTCACGCTGCAGCAGCCGCTCGTCGATGCCTTGCTGCATGGCACCGGCGCCTATGCCGACCTGCTGGCCCTGGCACGTGCCTGCGAAAGCGGCGACAGCCAGGAGTTCCGCCGCGCCGCGGCCACCCTGCACCTGTCGGAGCGCCAGATCAGCCTGGCCCATCTCGACGCGCTGGCCTGGGCCGACGCGCTGATCGAGTAAGCCGCGGCGCGCCCCCCGCCCGTCCCTCCCGACCGCACGCCCGCGGCACAGCACGGAACCCCGCCATGCCCACCATCTCCGACGCGCTGTCGCCCCTCAAGAGCCCCGCGGGCGACCCCGACAACCAGGTCGTGATCGCACGCCAGGCCATCGTGGACGAAAACCGCACCGTGCTGGGTTTCGAGCTGTTCGACCGCTCGACCTCGCCGCGCGAACACACGGCCGACAGCGACGCTGCGCTGCTGTTCAACGCACTGTCCTTCGCCGACATCGACACCCTGGTCGGCAACAAGCTGGTCTTCATCAACTGCACGCACGAGAGCCTGACCGGCGGGCACCTGGAGCTGATCCACCCCGACAAGGTGGTGCTGGAGGTGCCGCCCGTGCCGGGCAACGCGCCCGAGGCCATCGCGCAGCTGGCGACGGTGCTGACCGCGCTGAGCAAGGAGGGTTTTCGCTTCGCCTTCAACCACACCGTGCTCACGCGCGGCTATGCGCCCTGGCGGCCGCTGGCGGCCTTCGTCAAGCTCGACCTCATGGCGCTGTCGGACGACAAGCTCGAGGCCTTCGTGGCGTTCGCGCGCGCGAACACCAACGCCCAGCTCGTCGCAGAGAAGGTGGAGACCGGGGAGCAGCACAAGCTCCTGGCCGGCTACGGCGTCAAGCTGTTCCAGGGCTACTGGTTCGCCAAGCCGGCCATCGTCAAGGCGCAGACGGTGCGGCCCTCGCAGGCGACCATCCTGCGGCTCGCCCACCTGGTGCGCAGCCAGGCGGACATGCCGGCACTGGAGGCACTGCTCAAGCACGACCCCACGCTGTCCTTCAATTTGCTGCGCTTCATCAACGCATCGGGCTTCGGGCTGAACTGCGAGGTCACCTCGTTCCGGCATGCGCTGATGATCCTCGGGCCCAAGAAGCTGTCGCGCTGGGCGGCGCTGCTGCTGAGCACCTCGCGCAGCAGCACGCCGCCGCCGGCGGCGGGACAGTCCGCCGTCGTGCGCGGGCGCATCATGGAACTGCTGACGGCCGAGCTGCTGTCGCCCGAGGACTGCGAGCAGGCCTTCACGGTCGGTGCGTTCTCGCTGCTCGACAGCATGCTGGGCGTGCCCATGGCCAAGGTGCTGGAATCGGTGGCGCTGCCACAGCCGGTGGTCGACGCGCTGCTGCACCGCAAGGGTGTGTACGCCCCGTTCCTGGAGCTGACCGAGGCCTGCGAGAGCGGCAACGACGAAGTCTTCGCGCGCACGGCCAATGCCCTGGCCCTGTCGAGCCGGCAGGTCAACATGGCCCATCTGCAGGCCCTGGCCTGGGCCGAGACGCTGCCGGCGCCGGGCTGAGCCGATCAGGGCTGCGCGAGCAGGCCCAAGGCCTGCAGGTAGCGCCTCTCCTCCACCCACAGCCTGGAGGCAAGCTGAAAGTACTCCGCGCCGCTGAGGTAGGCGTTCTCCAGGTCGAAGGTCTCCAGGTTCTGCAGGTAGCTCGGATCGGCCAGCGCGGCCTTGAACGCGTCGTGCAGCGTGGCAGCGGCCTGGGGATCGATGTTCCGGGGTGCCACCAGCCCGATCGGGCTCGCTGCCACCATGTCGATGCCCAGCTCGCGCGCGGTCGGCACGTTGGGCAGGCGCGCCAGGCGCTTGTCGGTGAAGGCCGCCAGCACGCGGCCCTTGGCCTGGCGCTCGATCTGCGCCCAGCCGCCATCGAGCGCCGCGTTGATGTGTCCGCCCACGAAGGCCTGCAGCACCTCGGCGCCGCCCTTGAACGGCACCACGTTCAAGGCGATGCCGGCCTGCTGCGCGAGCGTGGCGATCGCCATGTGGCCCGAGCTGCCCAGCCCCGTGGTGCCCACGCTGATCTTGTCCGGATTCGCCTTGGCATGGGCCGTGAACTCGGCCAGCGTCGTCCACGGCGAGGCCGCGGGCACCACCAGCGCGAAGGTGTAGGCCGAAAAGCCCATCAGGTAGCTGAGCTGCTTCATCGGGTCGTAGGGCACCTTCTGCATGTGGGGCACCTTGAACAGCGTCGCCGGCGCCACCGCGATGGTGTAGCCGTCGCTGCTGCCGGACTGGGCCAGCGTGGCAGCGGCCAGCGTGCCGCCGGCGCCGGGGCGGTTGTCCACCACCACCGGCTGACCCAGCGTCTTGCTGGCCGCGATGGCCAG
>DATKFT010000699.1:0-3016 GCA_035544335.1 Pseudorhodoferax sp. | reverse complement strand
CCCCATGACGCTGCTCGCGTGCGCGTCGAGCTCGCGGTGGCGCTTGAGCGTGACCCAGTTGCGGCTGAAGGTCTTGGCCAACTGCTCGACCAGATAGACCGAGCGGTGTTGCCCGCCCGTGCAGCCGATGCCCACGGTCACATAGCTGCGGTGGTCGCGCGCCAACGGCTCCAGCCAGTGCGTAAGGAAGCGCTCGATGTGCGAGAACATGAGGCCGACCTCCGCGCTCTGGCGCAGGAAATGGGCGACCGGCGCGTCCATGCCGGTCAGCGGCCGCAGGTCCGGGTCGTAGTGCGGGTTGGGCAGCATGCGCACGTCGAACACATAGTCTGCGTCCAGCGGGATGCCGCGCTTGAACGCGAAGGATTCGAACACCAGCGTGAGCTGGCTGTTGGGCGCCGCGATCAAGGCCTTCACATAGCCCTGCAGCTGCGAGGCCCGGATGATGCTGGTGTCGATCACATGGGCCTGCTCGCGCAGGTCGGCCAGCAGTTCGCGTTCGAGCTCGATGGCTTCGTACAGCGCGTGCTGCTGGTCCAGCAGGTCGCGCCGCGACAGCGGGTGCTTGCGCCGCGTTTCCGAGTAGCGGCGCACCAGCGTGTCGGTGCCGGCGTCCAGGAACAGCGACCTGACCGTGACGCCGCGCTCGCGCAGTGCCGCGAGCTGGGTGGGCACCAGCGGCAGCGAGGTGGCGCTGCGCACGTCCATCGCGATGGCCACGCGCCGGCTGCCGTGCTGCTGCTCGAGTTCTGCCAGGTGCAGCAGCAGCTCGGGCGGCAGGTTGTCGACGCAGTAGTAGCCGGCATCCTCCAGCGCGTGCAGCGCCACCGACTTGCCCGAGCCCGACATGCCGGTGATGAGGACGATGTCCAGGCCCGCGGCGTCCGCAGGCATGGGCGTCCCGGGGGACGGCACGGGGGCGCTCATGGTGCCACCTCCGCGTCCTCGCGCGCATGCATGGGGCGCGCTGGTCGGTGGCAGGCTCCATGCGCGCTGTCGTCGGCCCCCGCTGCGCGGGGCCCCTCGCCGTGTGCGCTCATGGAGCTACCCCCAGCATTTCGCGTGCATGGGCGAGCGTGGTGCCCGAGAGCCGCTCGCCGCCCAGCATGCGCGCGACCTCGGCCACGCGCTGTTCGCCGTGGACCTCGGCCACCTGGCTGACCGTGACCGCGCCCTCGCGCTGCTTGGACACCACGAGGTGGTGGTCGGCGCAGGCCGCGACCTGCGGCAGGTGCGTGACGGCCAGCACCTGGCGGTCGGTGCCCAGCTGCTTCATGAGCCGGCCCACGGTTTCGGCGACGGCCCCGCCGACACCCGAATCCACCTCGTCGAAGATCAGCGTGGGCGCACCGCCCAGCGCGCTCGTGGTCACGGCGATGGCCAGTGCGATGCGTGACAGTTCACCGCCGGAGGCCACCTTGCCCACCGCGCGCGGCGTGCTGCCGGCATGGCCGGCCACCAGGAACTGCACCTCGTCCAGGCCGTAGGCCGTGGGTTCGGCCAGGGGCTCCAGCGACACGGCGAAGCGGCCGCCCTGCATTCCCAGGCTTTGCATCGCGGCCGTGATGGCCTTGGCCAGCCTGGGCGCTGCCTGGGCCCGCGCCTTGGCGATGCGCTTGGCCTCGGCCTCGAAGGCTTCGAAGGCCTTGCGTTCGCCGCGCTCCAGCGCGGCCAGGTCGGCCGCGGCATCCAGCTTGGCGAGTTCTTCCTTCCAGCCCGCCCACAGCGCAGGCAGGTCGGCCGGCTGGCGCTTGTAGCGGCGCGCCAGGCCCATCCAGAGGCTGAGACGCTCGTCCAGTGCGGCCAGGCGCTCGGGGTCCAGTTCGGTGCGGCGCTGGCTCGCGTGCAGCGAATGCAGCGCGTCCTCGGCCTGCGCCAGGCTGTTGGCCAGCACCTCGGCCATCTCTGCGTATTCGGGCGCGACATGCTGCTGCTCGGCCAGCACCGCCTGGGCCCGCGCCAGGCCGCGCAGCGCGCCCTGGTCATCGTCGTCCAGCGCCGCGATGGCGGTCTGCAGTGCATCGATCAGGGCCTGGGCATGGGACAGGCGGCCATGGTCGGCGTTGAGCTGCTCCCATTCGTCCGCGCCAGGCGCGAGCTTGTCGACCTCGGCGATCTGCCAGGCCAGCCGCTCGCGTTCGCGCTGCAGCGAGTCCTGGGCCTGGCGCGCGTCGGCCAGCGCGCGCGCGCCCGTGCGCCAGCTGGCCCACAGGCGTTCCATCGGCGCGAGCTCCAGGCCGGCATAGCCGTCCAGCAGCGCACGCACGCTGGCCGGCCGCGTCAGGCTCTGCCAGGCATGCTGGCCATGGATGTCCAGCAGCAGCTCGCCCAGTTCGCGCAGCTGGGTCGCGGTCGCCGCGCTGCCGTTGATCCAGGCGCGGCTCTTGCCCTGGCTGTCGATGTGGCGGCGCAGCAGCAGGCTGTCCTGCGCCTCGAAGCCGGCCTGCTGCAGCCATTGCTGGACCGCGGGCGTGGCATCGAATTCCGCGCTGACCTCGCTGCGGGCGGCGCTCTCGCGCACCACGCCGGCGTCGGCCCGGCTGCCCAGGGCCAGCTGCAAGGCATCGATCAGGATGGACTTGCCCGCGCCGGTCTCGCCCGTCAGCACGGTGAAGCCGCCCGAGAAGTCGAGTTCGAGTTCTCGCACGATCACGAAATCGCGCAGTTGCATGCGCCTGAGCATGTTCAGCCGCCTCCGTTCCAATGCAGTTTGGCCCTGAGCGTGTCGAAGTAGTGCCAGCCCTTGGGGTGCAGGAAGCGCACGCAGTGCTTGGACCGCCGGACGGTGATGCGGTCGCCGTGCCGCAGCGAGGCCAGCGACTGCATGTCGAAATTGGCGCTGGCCTCGCGTTCGGAGACCAGCTCGATGGCCACTTCGGCCGGATCGGCCAGCACCAGCGGCCGGTTCGACAGCGTGTGCGGCGCGATCGGCACCAGCACCCAGCCCGGGATGGAGGGGTGCATGATGGGCCCGCCGGCCGACAGCGCATAGGCGGTCGAGCCGGTGGGCGTGGCG
>DATKFT010000698.1:0-20188 GCA_035544335.1 Pseudorhodoferax sp. | reverse complement strand
ACGCCGGCGCTGGCCGCGCGCGACCTGCCCCAGGCGCTGGCGCGTGTGGGCACGGACGGCCTGCGCTGGGCCAGTTCGGGCCTCGGCACCACGGGCCACCTGGTCATGGAGCAGGTGCGGCGCAGCAGCGGCGTGGCCATCACGCATGTGCCCTACAAGGGTGGCAGCCAGCAGCTCAGCGACGCACTGGGCGGCCAGTTCGAGCTGCTGTCCACCAATGTGGGCCAGGTGCAGCTGGGCCATGTGCGCAAGGGGCGCCTGCAGGCGCTGGCGGTCGGCGCGCCGGCCCGCCTGCCGGTGCTGCCCGCCGTGCAGACCCTGGCGGAGGCCGGCTTCGACAGCGCCAACCTGTGGTCGCTGTTCGGCCTGTTCGCACCGGGCGAGACGCCGACCGATCTGCGCGAGCAGCTCAACGCCGAGATCAATGCCGTGCTGTCCGAGCCCGACCTGCAGGAGCGGCTCGCGGCCGTCAACAACCTGCCGCTGCTGGACAGCCCGCGCGGCTTTGCGCAGCGCATCGCGCAGGAGGCCGCGGTGCACCGCAACCTGCTGCAGCAGCCTTGAGTCAGAAGCCGTGAAGGGATCGCGCGCGGGCGTGAGAAGTCCGTTCGCCGCGCCTCAAGGCTGCGTGCCGACCCGCTCGGCGCGGTGCTCGCCGCCCTGGTGCAGCACCAGCGCGTTCACGCGGCCCGCGGCATCGCGCTCGAACTGCAGCTCGGCCGGCACCACCTCGTAGAAGTAGCGGTCGCGCTGGCCCGGCCGCGCGAACACCGGGAAGGCCGGCTGCTGCGCGAGCCGCGCGATGAGCTGGCCCTGCTCGGCGCGGATGCTGAACTCCGCGCCGTTGCCCAGCCGGTAGCGGCCCACGGCGTCGGCCACGTCGCCGGGCGCCGGGATGGCCATCCCGGGCACGGACTGCGCGGTGCGCAGCGCGCGCTGCTCGGCACCGCCTTGCTGCACCGTGAGCTGCGCGGGCTCGGCGGCGGCGTCGAAGCGGAACAGCAGGCCGCGTTCGGGCCGCGCAAACTGCCCGGGCCCCACAGGCACCAGCGGGGCAAAGCCCAGCGGGCCGCCGCGCGCATAGAGCCGGTCCGCGTGCAGCAGCACGCGGAACAGGGTGCCATCGGCGCTGCGGTACTCGCCAGCGAAAGGCGCGAGCTGGGACGGCGCCACGGCAACGGGCTCGGACGGCACCGGGAACAGCGCCGCGAGCACGCGGCCGCGCAGCGTGCCCAGGGCGGCCCGCGCGTTGCTCGCACTGGCCACGAGCACCTGGCGGCCTTCGGGCATCAGCATCCACAGCGTGCGGTAGCCGCCGGTCAGGCCATCGTGCAGGTAGACGCGGCGCCCGGGCGGCCCGAGGACCAGGATGGCGTAGCCGATCTCGCCGCCCGCGTAGCGCCCCAATGGCGTGAGCAGGCGTTCGGCCGCGGGACCCAGCGGTCCCTCGCGGCCGGCCAGCAGGGCCTGGCCGAAGCGCAGCAGGTCGGCCGTGCTCGAGCGCAGCGCGCCGGCGCCGGCATAGGCGTCCATGTCCCACAGCGGCGCCGGCGTCTCGCCCTCGAAGGCCGGCAGCATGCGCGCGCGCCGGTCTGCGTCCAGCGCCTGCACGGTGTCGTGCATGGCCAGCGGCACGGCGATGCGCTCGCGCACCAGCGCCTCCCAGGACTGGCCATGGTGTTCGGCCAGCAGGCTGCCGAGCAACGCCAGCCCCAGGTTGCTGTAGCGCGGCGCGCAGGGCGGCTGGCCGGCCAGCACCAGCTGCGGCAACGCGTCCCAGAGCTGCGCGCGCGTCAGCGTGCGGATCTCGGCCACGGCATCGGGACCGTCGGCCGCCAGCGTGCGCGGCAGGCAGGCGCTGTGCGTGACCAGCTGGCGCAGCGTGACCGCAGCGGCCGGCGTGCCGCGGGCCTGGCGCGGCAGGCGCTGGCCCAGCGTGTCGTCCAGCGACAGCTCGCCGCGCTCCACGGCCTGGGCCAGCAGCAGGCCCGTGAACACCTTGCTGACCGACCCGATCTCGAACAGCGCGCTGTCGGCGTCGACGGTCCGCTCGGGCCGGCTCGCGCTGCCGCGCAGGGTCTGGTCGCCGCGCGCGAGCGCGACGACGGCCGCGCCGCGCTCACCGCCCAGCAGCTGCTCGGCCAGCCGGTCCGGGTCCGGCAGGGCAGGCAGGGGCTGGGCCAGCGCCGTGGTGGTGCACAGCGCGAGCCACCACGCCCTGCGCCTCACGCCGATTCCATGCCCTGGCGCTGCTTGGCCTCGCCAGCGGCCGGCGAAGCGAAGAAGGCCAGCAGCGCACGCGCGGCCTCGGGCTGGGCCGCCGTGCGTGCGATGCCGCCCGAGAACACGGTGGTGATCTGCACCGCGGGCGGCAGCGGACCCAGCAGGTCGATGCCGGGCAGGTGGATCAGCTCGGCCAGCTGCTGGAAGCCCAGCGCGGCCTCGCCCTTGGCCACGAGCGAGCCCACGGGCACGCCGGGCGGCGCCTGCACGGTGCGGCTTTGCAGCTGCTCGGCAATGCCCCAGCGCTCGAACAGCTTGACGAGCTGTACGCCGCTCGGCCCCGTGGAGTAGCTGATGGTGGGCGCCGCCAGCACGGCGGCCTTCAGGGACTCTTCGCTGCCGATGTCCGGCTTGGGCGCGCCTGCGCGCACGGCCACGGCCACGCCCGAGCGCACGATGTCCACGCGGCTGCCGGACGCGACCGCGCCGCCCGCGATGAGCTTGTCGATGGCGTCCTGCGCCAGCATCACGAGGTCCAAGGCCTCGCCGGCCTGCACGCGCTTGGCGGCATCGACGCCGCCGACGGACTCCAGCGCGATGTCCACCGCATGGTCCTGCCGGTACAGCGCGATGAGTTCGGCCAGCACCTGCTTGGTGGCCATCGAGGAAATGATCTTGAGCGTGGAGGCCATGGGCCGTCTCTCCTGCAGGGATGGATGGATAGAGGGATGGGAAGGGGCCGGATTATCGGCAGCCGCGGTGCCAGCCGTGCGCTGCCATGCCTCAATCGCGCAGGCGGCTGGCCGTGCGCACGGCCGCGTTCAGCGCCGCGAGCTGGCCGGCATGCTGGGGCGCGAGCCGCGCCAGCTTGTGCCGCCCCGCGGGCAGCAGGTGGACCTCCACCTGGCGGCGGTCCGCCGCGCTCGTGCGCCGCTGGACCAGGCCGGCCTCCTCGCAGCGCGTGACCAGCGCCACCACGCCGTGCGGCTGGGCCTGCAGGCGCTCGGCCAGCTCGCCCACCGTGGCCCAGTCGCGCCCGGCAAAGCCCTGGGTGTGCAGCAGCAGCTGGTACTGCAGCGCGGTGATGTGCTCCGAGCGCGCAGCATCCTCGCTGAAGCGCAGGAAGCGGCGCAGCTGGTAGCGGAAATCGGACAGCGCCTCGTAGCGCTGCTTGTCGGTGGCGGGCCGTTCAGCCATGGCGTTCCTCGTCTGGCGCGGCACTGTAGCAGCGCCTGCCCTCGCCCTTCAGAACTTGAGCGCCTTGAACAGGTTGTTGTACTGGTCGGTCCACAGCGGCGCGCCGGGCACGGCCTGCAGCGGCCAGCCCGTCTCCTGCAGCGCCTCGGGAATGCGGTGGCCCACGAGCACCCAGGTCGTGAAGCTCAGGTGGTCGTCGACCGGGCTGTCCTCGATCTGCCAGGCCTGCAGCCCCTGGGCCGCGGCCAGCTGCGCCACCACGGGCGAGAGGTCCAGGTAGCGGTTGGAGATGTGCAGGGCCACGAGGCCATCTGGCTTGAGATGCGCCATGTACACGCCGAGCGCTTCGCGCGTGAGCAGGTGCACGGGGATCGCGTCGCTGGAGAACGCGTCCACCGCGATCACGTCGTAGGCGCCGGGCTGGCCGGCGGCGAGCTCGCGCTCCATCGACAGGCGCGCGTCACCCATGCGCAGCTCGGGCACGACCGGCGCATCGGCGATGAAGCGGAACCAGCGCCGCGCGGCCTGCACCACCTGCTCGTCGAGTTCGTAGACCACGTAGCTGTCGCCCGGCCGCGCATAGCTCAGCAAGGTTCCCGTGCCCAGGCCCACCGCGCCCACGCGCAGCGGCCCGGCCGCGCCCTGGTTCAGCAGCAGCCGGCCGATGCCGCTGGTCTCGCCGTAGTAGCTGCTGGGTTCGCGGCGCCGGTCCTCGGCCGTGAACTGCTCGCCGTGCATGATGGTGCCGTGCAGCAGGCGCCGCACCTCGAGTTCGCCACGGCCCTGCTGGGTCACGCGCAGCATGCCGTAGGTGTTGCGCGCGCTCGCGATCGCGCCGGCATGCTGGTCGCGCACGTACTGCAGCCCGTACCAGCCCACGCCGCCCACGGCCGCCAGTGCCGCCGCCAGCGGCAGCGCGCGCAGCGACCAGCGGCCCAGACCCGCACGCCAGCCGGCCAGCAGGCCCACCAGCGTGGCGGCCAGCAGCAGGCCCGGCAGCTCCCAGTAGGCCGTCAGCACGCGCGGTGCCACGAGGCCCACGCCCAGGCCGCCGATCGCGCCGCCCAGCGCCATGCAGAGGTAAAAGCGCGTGAGGTGCTGCGGCGCCGGCCGCAGCGCGGCCATCTCGCCATGGCAGACCATGCAGACCAGGAACAGGCCCGCTGCGAACAGCGGGATCGCGATGCGGATGTGCAGCACGCCGCCGCTGGCCGACAGCGCCCAGGCCATGGCCACGGTCACGGCCAGTGCGGGCAGCAGCCAGAGCCGGCGCGCCACCGGCCCCAGGTACCAGCCACGCCCGCCGCGGCCCTCGAACACCAGCATGAAGGACAGCAGGTACAGCGCCAGCGGCACGATCCACAGGAAGGGGATGGAGGCCACGTTCTGCGTCATGTGCGTGGTCACGGCCAGCAGCAGGCCCGAGGGCAGCATGGCCAGCAGTGTCCACACGAGCAGCAGGCCCGGAGCCGGCGCGGGCTCGGCCGCCTGCACGGCCTGCCCCAGCGTGGCCGCGCCTGCGCTGGCTGCATTGCCTGCGCCCTGCGCGCCGGCCGGCGCCACCGCGCCCGCGCCCGTGGCGCGCCAGGCCACGCCGGCGCAGCCCAGCGCGAACACGGCATAGGCCAGGCTCCAGGCGCGCGACTGCAGCGCGCTGTCGAACCACGGCTCCACGAGGAAGGGATAGGCCAGCAGCGCCGCGAGCGAACCCGCGTTGGACCAGGCGAACAGCCGGTAGACCTGGCGCCGCGCAGCGGGCGCCAGGGCCGGGCTGAGCCAGCGCTGCAGCAGCGGCGAGGTGGCGGCCAGCGAGACATAGGGCAGGCCCACGGTGACCACCAGCAGCGCCAGGATGCCGCGCGCGGCATCGGCCTCGCCTTCGGGCTTGAAGGCCGCATCGGGCACGATGGGCAGCGTCAGCAGCGCCGCGGCCAGCAGCGCCAGGTGCACCCAGCGCTGCACGCGCGGCGGCCTGGCCTGCAGCCAGTGCGCGTACAGGTAGCCGGCCAGCAGCGCGCACTGGAAGAACACCATGCTGACGGTCCAGACCGCCGAGCTGCCGCCGAACCAGGGCAGGATCTGCTTGGCCAGGATGGGCTGCACGAGGAACAGCAGGAAGCTGGAGAGGACGATGGTGGCGCCACTGGCAACGATGATGGGCATCTGGGGTCCTGGGCTGCGGGTCGGCGCATTCTGCACAGACCGGGCTGCCTTGCCGTAGGAGAACACCCACGGTCATAACGCTTGTACGCCGCTCGCAGCTGGCCGCGGCATCGCCTAAGCTGGGTTGCGGACACGGTGTCCCGGGAGTGTTTCATGGCTCAGAGCGCGCAGATCACGGGCAAGGTCGAGTACCGCGAGGGCGACGGTCCCTTGATGAGCATCCGCCCCGGCCCGGTCGAGGTCAGCACCACGGCGCAGGACGCCACGCTGAGCTGGCAGGACGAGGGTGGCGAGGTGCGCAGCAGCACGGCCATGCCGATTGCCGACTTCCAGCGCTACGTCGCCGAAGGGGCGATCCGGCTGGACGCCTGACACCCAGCGGCGCCGGCCCGACAATGGGCGGCCGATGTCCCTGCGCGCCTTCCACCCCGCCGTCGCGGCCTGGTTCCGCACCACGTTCCAGCGCGCCACGCCGGCCCAGCGCGCGGCCTGGCCCAGCATCCGCGCGGGCCGCCACACGCTGGTGGCTGCTCCCACGGGTTCGGGCAAGACGCTGACGGCCTTCCTCGCGGCGCTGGACGATCTGGTGCGCCAGGGCCTGTCGCCCGCGGGCCTGGCGGACGGCACGCAGGTGGTCTATGTCTCGCCGCTCAAGGCGCTGTCCAACGACATCGCGCTGAACCTGATGGCGCCCCTGGAAGGCATCCGTGCCGAACTGGCCGCGCGCGGCCTGCCCGAGGCCGCCATCCGCGTGGCCGTGCGCACGGGCGACACGCCCGCACGCGAGCGCGCGCTGAGCCTGCGCAAGCCGCCGCACATCCTGGTCACCACGCCCGAATCGCTGTACGTGCTGCTGGGCTCGCTGTCGGGCCGCAAGCTGCTGGGCGGCGTGCGCACCGTCATCGTGGACGAGATCCACGCGCTGGCCGCCAACAAGCGCGGCAGCCACCTGGCACTGTCGCTGGAGCGGCTGCAGGCGCTGACGGGCGCCCCGCTCACGCGCATCGGCCTGTCGGCCACGCAGAAGCCCGTCGCCGAGGTGGCGCGCTTCCTGGTCGGCGCCGCGGGCGTGGATGGGCAGGGCCAGGCAGACTGCGCCATCGTCGACATCGGCTACGCCAAGCAGCGCGACCTCGCGCTGGAAGTCCCGCCCACGCCGCTGGCCGCCGTGATGTCGAACGCGCAGTGGGAGCAGGTCTACGCGCGCGTGGCCGAGCTCGCGCTCGCGCACCGCACCACGCTGGTCTTCGTGAACACGCGGCGCATGGCCGAGCGCGCCGCGCGCCACCTGGCCGAGCGGCTGGGCCAGGACGCCGTGGCCGCGCACCACGGCAGCCTGTCGCGCGAGATCCGGCTGCACGCCGAGCAGCGCTTGAAGCGCGGCGAGCTCAAGCTGCTGGTGGCCACGGCCTCGCTGGAGCTGGGCCTGGACATCGGCGAGGTCGACCTGGTCTGCCAGCTCGGCTCGCCGCGCGCGGTCGCCAGCTTCCTGCAACGGGCCGGGCGCTCGGGCCATGCGGTCGGCGGCGTGCCCAAGGCGCGGCTGTTCCCGCAGTCGCCAGGCGAGCTGCTCGAATGCGCGGCGCTGCTGGACTGCGTGCGCCGCGGCGAGCTTGAAAGCCTGGCCGTCGTGCCGCAGCCGCTGGACGTGCTGGCCCAGCAGATCGTGGCCGAGACCGCCTGCCAGGAATGGCCAGAGGACGCGCTCTACGCGCTGGTGCGCCGGGCCTGGCCCTATGCGCAGCTCGCACGCGCCGACTTCGACGCCGTGGTGGCGATGCTGGCCGAGGGCACCGCCACGCGCCAGGGCCAGCGCGGCAGCTACGTGCACCGCGACGCCGTGCACCATCTGCTGCGCGAACGCAAGGGCGCGCGCATGACCGCACTGACCTCGGGCGGCACCATCCCCGACACGGGCGACTACGCCGTGCTGCTGGAGCCGCAGGCCCAGACCATCGGCAGCGTGCACGAGGACTTCGCGGTCGAGAGCCTGGCCGGCGACGTGTTCCAGCTCGGCAACGCAAGCTACCGCATCCTCAAGATCGAGCCCGGCCGCGTGCGCGTGGAAGACGCCCAGGGCGCGGCGCCCAACATCCCGTTCTGGCTCGGCGAGGCTCCGGGCCGCAGCGATGTGCTGTCGCAAGGCGTCTCGCGGCTGCGCGCCGAGTTGCAGGCCCGGCTGCGGCCCGATCCGGCGGTGGCGCTGCGGTGGCTGCAGCAGGAACTGGCGCTGGACGAGGACGCCGCGCGCCAGATCGTCGAGCTGCTGGACCGCACGCTGGCCGTGCTGGGCGCACTGCCCACGCAGCAGTGCGTGGTGCTCGAGCGCTTCTTCGACGCCTCCGGCGGCATGCAGCTCGTGCTGCACGCGCCCTTCGGCAGCCGGCTCAACCGCGCCTGGGGGCTGGCGCTGCGCAAGCGCTTTTGCCGCAGCTTCAACTTCGAGCTGCAGGCGGCGGCGACCGACGACGCCATCGTGCTCTCGCTGTCGACCAGCCACAGTTTCCCGCTCGACGAGGTGGCGCACTACCTGCACCCGGCCACAGCGCTGGACCTGCTCGTGCAGGCCGTGCTGGACGCGCCGCTGTTCGGCGTGCGCTGGCGCTGGAACGCGACCACGGCGCTGGCCCTGCCGCGTTTTGCAGGCGGGCGCAAGGTCGCGCCGCAGCTGCAGCGCATGAAGTCCGAGGACCTGCTGGCCGCCGTGTTCCCCGACCAGGTGGCCTGCGCCGAGAACCTGCAGGGCCCGCGCGAGGTGCCCGACCACCCGCTCGTCGCCCAGACGCTGCACGACTGCCTGCACGAGGCCATGGACAGCGATGGCTGGCTGCGCGTGCTGCAGGGCCTGGCCGACGGCCAGGTGGCCGTGGTCGCGCGCGAGCTGCCCGCCCCCTCGCCGCTGGCGGCCGAGGCGCTCAACGCGCGGCCCTATGCCTTCCTGGACGATGCGCCGATCGAGGAGCGCCGCACCCAGGCCGTGCAGAACCGGCGCTACACCGATCCCGGGAGCGGCGACGCGCTGGGCCAGCTCGACCCCGGCGCGATCGCCAGCGTGCGCGAGCAGGCCTGGCCGCAGCCGCGCACGGCCGACGAGCTGCACGAGGCGCTCAGCAGCCTGGGCGCGCTGACCGAGGCCGAGGCCGCCCGGCCTGCGCACTGGCCCGCGCTGCTGGCCCGGCTCGTGGCCGCCGGCCGCGCCACGCGGCTGGCGCTCGACACAGGCGCTGCGCTGTGGGTCGCAGCCGAGCGCCTGGCCCTGCTGCAGCAGCTGCACCCGCAGGGCCAGCCCCAGCCCCCGCTGCCCGTGGTGCCGCCCAGCGGCGAAGCCGGACCGGAGGCCGCCGCCACGGCACTGCTGCGCATGCGGTTGTCGGGCCTGGGACCGGTCACGGCCGCGCAGCTGGCCGCCGACCTGTGCCTGCCCGCGGCCACCGTGCAGGCCGGCCTGGCCGCGCTGCAGCGCGAGGGCACGGTGCTGCAGGGCCAGTTCACGCCCGGCGCGCCCGTGCCCGAATGGTGCGAGCGCCACCTGCTCGCGCGCATCCACCGCTACACGCTGCACCAGCTGCGCCGCGAGATCGAGCCCGTGGAGCCGCGCGACTTCATGCGCTTCCTGTTCGACTGGCAGCATGTGGGCGCGGCCAGCCGCATGCGCGGCCCCGAGGCCCTGGCCGGCCTGCTGGCCCAGCTCGAAGGCTACGAGGCGCCCGCCGCGGCCTGGGAAGCGGATCTGCTGCCCGCGCGGCTGGCCGACTACCAGAGCGGCTGGCTCGACGAACTCACGACGGCCGGCCGCAGCCTCTGGGCGCGGCTGCGCCCCGCCGATGCCGCGGGACGCGGCAGCGGCGCCACCGCACTCAAGGCCGCCCCCATCGTGCTGCTGCCGCGCCGCCATGCCGGCGTCTGGACCGGTTTGGCCCCCGCGCCGGCCGAGGACGCACAGGCCAGCGGCCGCGCGCGCCGCGTGCTGGACTGGCTGGCCGCGCACGGCGCCTCGTTCTTCGACGAGATCGAGGGCGGCACGCGGCTGCTGCCGGCCGAGCTGGAGGATGCGCTGGCCGAGCTGGTCGCCAGCGGCCGCGTGCACTGCGACAGCACGGCCGGCCTGCGCGCGCTGATGCTGCCCGCGGCCAAGCGCCACGCTGCGCAGGCCCGCCGGCGCCGTGGCATGGCGCTGTTCGGCGTGCAGGACGCAGGCCGCTGGACGCTGGTGCGCCGGCCTGCGGCCGAACCCACGGCCACCGACCAGGCCGAGGCGCTCGCGCATGTGGCGCAGGTGCTGCTGCGCCGCTACGGCGTGGTTTGCTGGAACCTGCTCGAGCGCGAGGCGCCCTGGCTGCCGCGCTGGCGCGAGCTCGTGCGCGTGTACCGCCGGCTGGAGGCGCGTGGCGAGCTGCGCGGCGGCCGCTTCATCGCGGGCGTGGCGGGTGAGCAGTTCGCGCTGCCCGAGGCCATCGCCGCGCTGCGCCAGACGCGGCGCCAGGCCCACGACGGGCAGCTCGTGGCGCTGGCCGCCACCGACCCGGCCAACCTGCTCGGCAGCATCCTGCCCGGCAGCCGCGTGGCGCGCCAGGCCGGCGCGCGCGTGCTGTACCGCGACGGGCTGGCGATCGCGAGCTGGACCGCAGGCCGCATGGAGACGCTGGTGGCGCTCGCGCCCGCCGAGCAGGCCGAGGCCGCCCGCGTGCTGGCCCAGCTGCCGCCCGCGCGTTCCGCGGCCTGGGCGGCACCGGGCTGACACGCCGCCGCCGCCGGCCGGCGCGCCCTCACGTCACCGCATCACGCACACCATCAATGCGGTAAGGCGCTGCGTGCGGCGGCCTTGCGCGCCTGCTTGACCTCGTACATCGCGGCATCGGCCGCCTTGAGCGCCTGCTCCGCGTTCAGCGTCCCGGGCGCCACACCCAGCACGCCCACGCTGGCGCCGGGGTAGTGCAGCGTCAGGTCCACGAGGGGGTAGGCGCCCTGCGTGGCCTGGAACACGCGCTCCTGGAGCGCGCGCCGGGCTGCAGGCAGCTGCTCCGACGGCTCCGGCCCCAGGCCGATGACCACGAACTCGTCGCCCCCCAGCCGCGCCGCCAGGTCCTCCGTGCGCAGCACCGCGCGCAGGCGGTCGGCCACCGCGACCAGGAACTGGTCGCCGGCGTCATGCCCATGGGTGTCGTTGATGGCCTTGAAGCCGTCCAGGTCGATGAACGCCACGAGCACGGCCGCGCCGCGCCGCGCGCCCTGCGCCAGCAGCCGCGCGAGCTCCTGGCCCAGCGCGCGCCGGTTGGCCAGCTGCGTGAGCGGGTCCGTGGTGGCCAGCGCCTTGAGCTTGGCGTTCGCCTGCAGCAGCTTTTGCAGCAGCTGCTCGCGCTCCACCTGCTGCGCGATCAGCGTGGCGAACAGCGACAGCACACGCTGCCCCTCGGTCGACAAGCCATGCCGATCGGAACTGGCGGCGCACAGGGTGCCGTACAAGGCACCGTCGGCCAGGCGCACAGGGGTGCTCAAATAGGTCTGGATGCCCAGCGCGCGCGCGGCCTCCGAATCGCTCCAGCGGGCGTCCACGTCGCTGGCGAAGGGCTGGTTCGACTCCAGCGCGCGCTTGCACAGCGTGTCGCCCCAGGGAACGGACAGGCCCTCGGGGATCTGCATCTGGCCCACGTTGCGCGCGTAGAGGATCTGCTGGACGCTGCGCTGCAGGTCCACCGTGGTCAGGTAGGTGGACTCCAGCCCGGTCACCGACTCCAGCATCTCCAGCAGCGGCCGCGTCAGCTCCTCGAGTGTGCGTGCCGATGTGACGGTGGCAGAAATGCCTTCGAGTAGTTCGTCCATGCTGGATTGAGGGTGGTGTTGGTGGTTCGGTCCCTGCAAGACCCGCGACAGCTGGCGCTGCGCGGCAACGCCTGGCACGCCGGTCCTCCGTGTGGGACCGGACCTGCCGACGCGGCGGCGGCAGCGTCGGCCATCTTACGTGCACAACTCCGGTGCAACACGGCCTGGCCCTGCCGGGCCTGCGCCCACCCGGCGCGCGCGGCACGCCTGCTGGCGCAGGTCGCGCCGGCGTTCAGGGCTTGAAGAGCAGCAGCCCGAACACCGCGAACAGGCCGAGGTGCATGAAGCCCTGGAGGGGCGAGGTGCGCTGCCCGTTGAAGGTCTGCACCGTGAGCGCCACCGTCAGCACGAACAACACGGTCTCCATCGCTGAAATGCCCAGAATGACCTGCTTGCCGGTCACGAGGCCAATGGCCAGCACGGCCGGAACCGTCAGTCCCACGGTGGAGACGAAGGCGCCCAGGCACAGGTTGATGGCCCGTTGCATCTCGTTGTGCATGGCCGCCTTGACCGCCGTGATGGACTCGGGCGTGAACACGATGATGGCGATCAGCACGCCACCGACCGCGGCCGGCGCCCCCATGGCCGCGATGCCGTAGTCGGTCACGACCGCGAGATGGTGCGCCAGCAGCACGATGGGCAGGATCAGGGCCAAGAGCACCACCGAGCGCACGAGCACGGCCCAGCGGTCGATGGTGCCGCCCGCAGACCCGGCGCTGGCGCCCGGCTCCGCGCGCGCGGCGTGGTCGGGAATCGCCATCGCGCCCGCGGCGGGCTGCATGAACAGCCGGCGGTGGCTGCCCATCTGCTTGTACAGGAACGCGGCGTACAGCAGCGCCGTCAACGCGCCCATCGCGATGGCCTGGGTTCTCGTGAACTCCCCTGCGCCGGAGAGGAACCTGGGCAACACCAGCGCGGTGCCGGTCAGCAGCACGATCATGGAGAGGTAGCTGACCGCGCCCTGCGCGTTGTACGCCTGCTCGCCATGGCGTGCTGCGCCCGCGACGAGGCAGATGCCCATCACGAGGTTCAGGATGATCATCATCACCGCGAAGATGGAGTCGCGGCCGATGGTGGGGAAGTCGCCCGGGCCCAGCAGCACCGAGGCGATCAGGATCACCTCGATCGACACGATGGACAGCGTGAGGATCAAGGTGCCGTAAGGTTCTCCCAACTGGTGCGCCAGATGGTCGGCCTGGTGCACGACCCCGAAGGAGGCGGCCAGGATCGTCACGAACAGGCCGCCGAACACGCAGGCCGCGACCGTGGCATCGATGGGCGCCGCGAGCCAGCGGTCCCCGAATGCGGCGAACAGCCCGACGACCGCCCAGGCCCCGAGCACCAGGGCCCAGGTGGATGGTGGGACGAGGCGTGTGGCCATGCTGTGTGCTGCCATTGGTTTTTTCATGTGCAGTTCCTCCTTGTCAGCCGGACGGCCAGTGCGCCATGCCCGCGAGCAGCGCCGCCACCACGCAGCACAGGCCGCTCGTGAACCGCAGGGCGTTCACGTCGCGCGCGCTGTCGCCGCTGCGCTTCGAATACCACGCGGTGTAGGCCAGTGTGACCGCCATGGCCGAAGCGCCCCAAACCATTCCGTAGGCGTTCATCGTCCACCCGCCCCTGCCATGGCTTCGAAGGTCGCTCCGGCCAGATGGCGCCGAGGAGCTGAAGATGCCTGCATGGCCAGGCTGTAGTGCAAGCGCGCGGGGCCGGCTGCGACGCGTACGCGTACGCGTGCCACGCCGGTCGCCATGTCGAAACGCACCGGGCTGCCGAACAGCACGGAAGTGCGCCGCGCGACGGCCGAACGCACAGACGCGGAAAGAGGGGGCATGCAAGCTCTTGTTCAGGGCCGTCCCTGGAAAGGATTCCCGCCGAGGTCGTCCGGGGCAGGTCTCGCCGAGGCGGCGAGCGCATGGCAGTTCAAGCCTGCGGGAAAGAAGCAGCCGCAAGACGGACACGGGAAACGGCGCTGCGATGGCAGCCAGGGCCGCAGGCAGCCCGGCGTGCGCCGCCAGCGCGCAGCCGTCCACGGAGCCCTGCGCACAGGCACGCGGTTCGGGAACGGAACAAGGGGGCGCCCGGGAACACGGACAAAAGGGATGGCGTCATGACCGACCTCCTGGCGAGGTTCAGGGCCGTCCCTGTCTGAAGACCATCGGCACGGAGTCGTCTCCTGCCAAGCCCGCGCAACGGTGCACAGGCGAAAAAATTCTAGCAGGCAGCGCTGCGCGCCCGCGCCCAACCCCGGCATCCATGGGCGAATGAGCGCGTCATCGGAAGGGCGCGCGGTGCACGTTCACGGCAGGAGCCCTCCGCGGCAGCCCGCGGTGAGAACAACGCAAGGGCTCAGAACCTGCCCTTGCCCGCGCGCAATGCACCGGCGGCCGAGACGGCCATCAGCAACGTCAACAACAACAGCGCCCATTGGCCCAGCGTGGGAACCGATGTCACCGCGAACAGGTTGGAGGTGGCTGGCGCGGGCGGCGAGGTGACCAGGGGGCCCGTGGGTGGCATGGCGCTCGCCGTCGCCACATTGAGCACCTGGCCGGCATCGACTTCGGATTGCGTGATGGTGTGCGTCCCGACGCAACTGGTGCTCTCTCCCACAGCCAGCGTGGTGGCGAGGCAGGAAGCGGGTGCGTCCAATCCTGCATCGTGCACCGTCACGCCCGTCAAGGGAACGTTGCCGGTATTGGTGAGCGTGAAGGTGTAGCCGATGGTGTCGCCTGCGTCGGTCACGGCAGGATTGGCGCCTTGGGCCTTTGTGGGAATGCCTGCTGCCTTGTGCAAGACCAGGGCAGGTGCCGGCAATGCGCTGGTGAAGGTGCATTGCACATTGGCCGCACCGCCTGCGGACGTGGGCAGCACGAAGGTGCCCGAGGTCCCGGTCGCATCGACCACGACGGGAACCACGCTCGCATCCGAGGCGTTGACGCACTGCAGGCTGTTGACGTAGTTGGCGAGGGTGGTGCTGCCGGCAGGCCCCAGCGTGACGGTGTACGTCGTCCCCGCCTGGCCGAGCACCGGCCCCGCCATGGGGTTCTGCAGGCCGCTGCTATTCCCGCTGGTCGTGGCCGTGTTGCCCGCCGAGATGCCGGCGCCGGTGATCTCCAGTGCGAACTGGTCGCTCGCGGCCAAGCGGCCGTCTGGCAGGATCTGCTGCAGGCTGATGGTGTGGGGATACTGGCAGCTGGCAAGGTCGTTCGGCGCGCTGCCCGAGAACGAGCCCGTTGGCATCCCCGTCTGCGGATCGATCTGGTAGTAGGTTCCGCCGCTGGTGGCCGCGATCAGTTCCAGACGGCTCGTTGCACCGTTGTAGCTCAAGGCCATGCCAACGTAGTTGTTCACAGCGGACGCGCTGAAGGCCGGTGTGATCTCCGTGGCCGGCAGGTTGGCATTGCCGGCGGTTGTCGGGATGTCCGCGGCCCTGACGCGGTAGATGCGGGGGTAGCTCACGACATCGGCGACATTGCCCGACAACAGATACAGGTTGCCTTGGCCATCGAATGCCAGGTCACCGTTGTTGCCGTTCACGCCCGTGATGAAACCGACCAACACGGGGGCGGCCGTTCCGGTGGCAGGATCGTAGGCCAGCAGCGCCCACTGCGTGTTGCTTGGCCCGGTCACCACCGGCGAGGCAGCGTAGAACCATCCATTGACCGGGTTCACCCCTCCCGCCACCCAGGCATTGAGGGTCCCGGCCACGGAGGCCGCAGCAGTCGTGGTCCCCGTGCCCATGGCCACGTTGTAGGCCACCACATGTCCTGGGGAATTTCCGTTGGTCGACATCGCATAGGCCATGTCGCCACCCTGCGCACCGATGGCCAGGGCGTTCCAGACGCTCGTGCCGGGAGCTGCCGGCAGTACCGAAACAGGGCTGAAGTCTCCCGTTGCCACCGACAGCTCGAACACCTCGCCCGTCAACTGGATCAGCCCATACACCTTGCCCGGCGAACAGGAAAAGACGGCTGCTTTCGCCGGAGCGCCCCACACCGCAAGGACCATGGCAGTCGCAGAGAGGAAGCATCTGAACGCGTTCTTGATCATTTATCTTGCATGCCAATCATCCAGAAGCCCCTTTTGATGCTTCACAAGCAACAAACGACGCAACATGCGATGCCTTCAAGGCAATGAATTTGAAGTAATTGAGATTACTCATAATAAACGCAACGAAATTCCCAAAGAATTTCAGCAGCAACGACCTTCCAGAAACACTGTTCGAGACTTCCGTGCAGTTCAGAGGCCCACCCGCTCGTGCCGGCCGCGCAATCCCACTTGCGAGCAAGACGCGCAGCCCGACGCGAATGTGCAACGGCAAAGGCGCTGCAACCTTGCGGCCTGCAGCGCCTGGTTCCATCGCCTGGATGGTGTTCTACGAAAACATGCGGATGGTCAACGCACCCGCGCTGTAGCCTTGGGCTTGGCCGAGGAACGCCATGGAAGCGTCCCCGCCGCCGTTCACTTCTTCACGAACGCGTTGCGCGCCGTGACCGCCAGGTCCGGGTAGTTCGCGAACATGCCGTCCATGCCCATGTCCAGGTACTTGCGGAATTCCGCCGCGGCCAGCGTCGCGTCGGGCTGCGCGAATGTCCAGCCGTGCACCTGCAGGCCCGCGGCGTGCGCCTCGTCGACGAAGCTCTTGGTGATGGTGTAGGCATCGGTGTTGATCACCACGCCCACCCCCTCCGCGAAGCTCGCCACTTCCTTGAGCGTCAGCTGGCTGATGCCCGTGGCCGAGAGAACGCCCATGCGCGCCGTGCCATCGGCAGCCTTGGTGGCCGCGCCCAGCAGGATCAGCGGAATCTTGTTGTTCTGCGCGATCTGCTTGGTGCGCAGGCTGCGGACCGTGGCGTCACTGAACGACTGGATGAAGACCTTGCTGCTGGCGTTGTAGCCGTTGGTGCTCAGGGTCTTGAGGATGCCGTCTTCCATCACGGGATCGGCCTGCTTGGCTTCGGGGTACAGGCCCACTTCGCGGCCGACCTGAGCGCCTTGCTTCTTGGCGAAGTCCACCACTTCCTGGAAGGTCGGCACGGTGAACGGGTTGGCCGCGCTGGGCGTGAAACCGGGGTAGCTGGTCTTGCCGGTGCCTGTGGGCACGACGGTCAGGGTCTTGATTTCGGCCAGCGTGAAGTCGGCCACCTTGTAGCCGCCGTTGCGCTGCGCAAACAGCGTGGCGATGTTGGTGGTGCGGTTGAGCGTGTCGTCGTGCATGGCGACGAGCTGGCCGTCCTGCGTGATCTGCAGGTCGGGCTCGATGAAGTCGGCGCCCATGCGGATCGCCAGCTCGTAGCCGCCCAGCGTGTGCTCGGGCAGGTAGCCGCTGGCACCGCGGTGGGCGATCACCTGGGGCGGGGGCGGATCGTTGTCGCTCCCGCCGCCACAGGCCACCAGGCCCAGGGTCGATACACACAGGGCAGCGATCAGAAATGATTTCATGAAGGGGCACTCCAGCGTCAAAAGCGCGCAAATCTACGCGTCGAATGTGGCATTCGCATGAAACGGATCCGCCTGCATGGTGCTGTCGCAGCGTGCCCTGCACGTGCCGACAGCGCCCCGATGCAAGCCCATGGCGGACTTGGCTGAACCGGTGAGCTGCTCCTCCAAGCCCTGGCGGAGGGTACTGGATCGCGTCGTCCAAAGAAAGGATCTCGCTCTGCTGGGTCGCGGGTGCAAGGCGCATCGGTGTAAATACCGCCGGGAATCTGCCGTATGAGGTGACCGTGATGCAGAGGGCCTGTACTTCGACGGCATCGACGGCCCTTCCACGCGGGACGACTTCAGCAATCTGGCGCCCGCTTCACTGAGTGTCACGCCGGGCGCACCATCGTTCGGCAGCGTTGCCGTCGGCGGCCATGCAGCGCAAACCGTCACGCTGGCCAACGCCGGAGCGACCTCACTGCAGGTGACTTCGATCACCGCGGCGGCAGCGCCCTTCGCTCTGACCGGCGGCAGTTGCGGCACTGCACCCATCACGCTGGCCGGCGGTGCCAGCTGCACGCTGGTCTATGGTTTCGCGCCCACGGTGGCAGGCGCAGCCAGCCAGGTGCTGAGCGTTTCCGCCACGGCCCCCGTCAGCAGCACGATCAGCCTCGGCGGCACCGGCACCGCGGGCGGCAGTGGCTTGGGCTTGAGCGCCAGCACGCTGGTGTTCGGGCCGGGGCCGGGCGCAAGCCGGACGCTCACCCTCACCAACACGAGCGGCGGCCCGCTGAACGTGAGCGGTGTCTCGGCGGTAGCAGCACCGTTCTCATCCGTCGATGGCACATGCGCGGCCGTGCCGTTCACCCTGGCCGCGGGCGCCAGCTGCACGCTGGACTACTCGGCGGCGACCGGCGCCGACGCGAGCCAGAACGTGACCATCACCACGGATGCTGGCACCGCCACCGTGAGCCTCGCCGCGACCTCGGCCGCCGCGGTGGTACCCGTCCCCGTGGGGGGCCCTGCCACGCCAGGGACGATGCTGTTGCTGTTGGTGGCCGCGGCGTACCTGCTGCGACGTCGGCCCATCTCGGGCTGAGACCGATCGTGGGCCGCGTTGGTGTGCGCGCAGCGGGTGCCGCTCTCGCTGCACTTGCGCCGGCGGCCTGCCTCGACGTCGCCCCACGGCAGCTGAGCCGCCTTGCTCAGCCTGCGCGATCTGCCCGCGCCGCATCCGGGATCCGGGCCGCCAGGCGCATCCCGTGAGGGTGACGATCCGCGGCGTGGATCTGCGGGTCGCGTGTATCGGCGCGCGAGGGCGAGGGCTTGGGCTTGGGTTGCATCCCGCGGCGGGACCCCAAAGACAAAGGCGCTGCAATCTTGTGGATTGCAGCGCCTTGCTTTATTTGGTGGCCTGGGTCGGAATCGAACCAACGACACGCGGATTTTCAATCCGCTGCTCTACCAACTGAGCTACCGGGCCGGGGAGCCTATGAGTATATATCAAATTGCGCCGCGTTTGCCGCGCGACAGATCGACACCCAATTGTTTTAGCTTGCGGTACAGGTGGGTGCGCTCCAGACCCGTCTTCTCGGCGACGCGCGTCATGGACCCGCCCTCCTGGGCAAGGTGGAATTCGAAGTAGGCCTTCTCGAAGCCATCGCGCGCTTCGCGCAGCGGCTTGTCGAGCTCGAAGGCCTGGCGCGCCTGGGGGCCGCCATCGATGGCGGCGCCGGCGCCGACACCGGACACGCCCGTCGCCGCCACGGCCTGCACGGGGTCGGCCTTGGCCTCGCCCGCCCCGTTGGCGGCACTGCCCGGCAGGACGGGCTTGCGCATGGCGCTGCGGGCCAGTGCCTGCTCCACCGCCTTGAGCAGCTTTTGCAGCGTGATGGGTTTTTCGAGGAAGGAATGCGCGCCGATCTTGGTGGCCTCGACCGCCGTGTCGATCGTCGCATGGCCGCTCATCATGATGACCGGCATGGTCAGCGTGCCCGCGGTCGACCATTCCTTGAGCAGCGAGACGCCGTCGGTGTCGGGCATCCAGATGTCCAGCAGAACGAGGTCAGGTTGCGCCCGCGCACGCGCGGCGCGGGCCTGGGCCGCGTTCTCGGCCAGCTCGATGTTGTGGCCTTCGTCGTTGAGGATCTCCGAGAGCAGGTCCCGGATCCCCAGTTCGTCGTCGACCACGAGTATGTTTGCCATGTGTTGGAAGAAGCGCTTTTTTGCCGTTTGCCTGAGAGCGGGCAGTTAGGCCGCGCCATGGATGGCGAATGATAACGACACTTGCGCGCCGATCACGGCACCATCTACCACGCGATTTGCAAGGTCGATGCGCGCGCCATGTTCGTCGGCGATCTTCTTGACGACCGCCAGCCCCAGACCGGTGCCACGCGGCTTGGTCGTCACATAGGGTTCGAAGGCGCGCTTGAGGATGGGGTCCGGAAAGCCCGTGCCCTGGTCGCGCACCGTGAGGCGCACGCGCTGCACCTGCTCCAGCCATTGCGTGCGCAGCCGCACGGCACCGCCATCTGCCGAGGTGGCCGCACGCCCGGCGGCCTCGGTGGCGTCCTGGGCGTTCTGCAGCAGGTTGTGGATGATCTGGCGCAGCTGCTCCGCATCGCCGCGGATGGCGGGGCAGCGTTCGTCGAGTTCCAGCAGCACGGGCACGGCCGCCCCTTCCTGCGGATACAGCTGCATGACATTGCGCACCAGCGCATTGATGTCGATGGGCTTCAAGTCCGCCGCAGGCAGCCGCGCATAGTCACGGAACTCGTTGACCAGGCGCTTCATGGCGTCGACCTGCTCGACGATGGTGCGCACGGACTTGGCCAGCAGTGCGCGATCGGTTTCGCCCGCGAGCTTGGACTCGAGCTTCATCTGCAGCCGCTCGGCGGACAGCTGGATCGGGGTCAGCGGGTTCTTGATCTCGTGCGCCAGGCGGCGCGCCACCTCGCCCCAGGCCTGCGCACGCTGGGCCGACACGATTTCGGAGATGTCGTCGAACAGCAACAGGCGCGTCTGGTCCGGCAGCTGGGCGCCGCGCGCCAGCAGCATCACGGCGTCCTGCGAGAACGGCGATTGCGCCGCGTGCAGTTCGAAGGGCTGCTGCCAGTGGTCCAGGCCATGGTGGTCGCGCCCTTCGTCGAGCCGCTCGAACTGGGTCTGCACGCTCTGGGCCAGCACCTCCAGGCCGCCGACATCCGCCAGCGGCCGGCCCTCGAACGCCGCCAGCGGCGCGCGCAGGATGCGCGTGGCCCCCGGGTTGGAGGACAGCATGCGGCCTTGCGCATCGAGCACGATCACGCCGGAGGTCAGGTTGTCCAGGATGGTCTGCAGGTTGGCCCGCGCATGGTCGAGC
>DATKFT010000697.1:0-3689 GCA_035544335.1 Pseudorhodoferax sp. | reverse complement strand
TGGACACGCCATCGACCACGGGCACCGGCAGCTGGCCGCGCAGGCTGCGCGCCAGGCCCGCCAGCGGTGCGCCGGCCAGCACGATCACGTCGGCACCGTCTTCGGCCACGGCCCGCTCGCACAGCGCCTGCAGCGCCTGGCCATGGTCGGTCTGCACGCTGGCGATGCCGGCCAGCGGCTGGTCCAGCGCGCGGATGCTGGCCAGCCGGCCGATGAGCCCGTTGGCCTCCACCACCTCGCGGTACCAGGCGCTGATGCGCTGCGAGATCGCGACGATGGAAAAGCGCTGGCCCAGCAGGCAGGCGCTGGCCAGCGCCGATTCCGTGAGGCCCAGCACGGGCATGGGCAGCACCTCGCGCAGGCCCGCCAGGCCCGGGTCGCCGAAGGCCGCGACGACCACGGCGTCGTGGCCGCTCGCATGCTCTGCCGCGACCTGGGCCGTGGCGTAGGCGCCGATCAGCGCCTCGAAGCGCGTCTCGATGTAGGCCACGCCGAAGGGCGCGGTCTGCATGCTCAGCGTGGTCGTGGCGGACGCGCTGCGGCGCGCCTCGGCCTCGATCAGCGCCGTGACGCTGGTGGAGATGTTGGGGTTGATGACGAGCAGTTTCATGCGCATGTCCTCTTGCGTTGGGGCAGCAAAGACGGTGTGCCGCAGGCGAGCAGCTCGCCGCGGCCGGGGCGTGCATGGAACTGGCCGTCCCAGACCACCTCGCCGCGGCAGAGCGTGATGCCGGGCCAGGCCTTGAGCCGCATGCCCTCGTAGGGCGTGTAGTCCACGGCGTGGTGCAGCTGTTCGTTGCGCAGCACGAAGTCGCGCTCGTCCCAGATGACGAGGTCGGCATCGGCACCGATCGCGATCGTGCCCTTGCGCGGGTGCAGGCCGTAGGCCTTGGCCGGCCCCGTGGCCGTGAGATCGACGAAGCGGTGCGGCGTCATGCGGCCGGCCAGCACGCCTTCGGACCACAGCAGCGCCATGCGCGTCTCCAGGCCCGGGATGCCGTTGGGGATGTGGCGGAACGCCACCTCCTCGCCGTTCGGCTTCTTGCCCTCGGGCGCATCGAACTTGAACGGCGCATGGTCGGACGAGAACACCGTGAACAACCCGTCGTTGAGCCCGTCCCAGATCACCTGCTGGTTGGCGCGGTCGCGCGGCGGCGGGCTGCAGACGCACCTGGCGCCCTTGTAGCTGTCGTCGATGCCGAGGTCCTCGGCCGTCAGGAACAGGTACTGCGGGCAGGTCTCGGCGAAGATGTTGAGGCCGTGGGCACGCGCCCAGCGGATCTGCTCCACGGCCTCGCGGCCCGAGACATGCACGATCAGGATGGGCACGTCCACGAGCTCGGCCAGCGCGATCGCGCGGTGCGTGGCCTCGCGCTCCACGAGCATGGGCCGCGCGTGTGCGTGGAAGCGTGGCGCCGTGCGGCCCGCGGCCTCCAGCCGGCGCGTGAGCCACTCGATGCAGTCGGCGTTCTCGGCATGCACCATGGCCAGTGCGCCATGCTGGCGTGCCACGTCCAGCACGTCCAGGATCTGGCCATCGTCCAGCTTCATGTCGTCGTAGGTCATGTAGATCTTGAACGAGGTGAAGCCCTCTCGAATGAGCGCCGGCAGCTCTTCCTGCAGCACGGTGGGCGTGGGGTCGCTCACGATCAGGTGGAAGGCGTAGTCCACATGGGCCTTGCCGGCCGCGCGCGCGCGGTAGTCCTCCACCGCCGCGCGCAGCGACTGGCCCTTGTGCTGCGCCGCGAACGGAATCACCGTGGTGGTGCCGCCGCAGGCGGCCGCCCGCGTGCCCGTGTCGAAGTCGTCGGCCATGCGCGTGGGCGGCGGCATGGGCTGGTCCAGGTGGCAGTGCGCGTCCACGCCGCCGGGCGTCACGGTGCGGCCGGCCGCATCGATCTCCTGCCGGCCGCGCGGCAGGGCGAGGCCCAGCTGCGCGATGCGGCCGGCGCGGATGCCGATGTCGCAGTCGAAGCTGTCGGAGGCGGTGACGGCCCGCGCGTTGCGGATCACAAGGTCGAAGTCGGACATGGGAGGTGTTGTGGTGGGAATAGGGGGGAGCTCATGCCGCCATCCAGCCGCCGTCGACCATGAGCTGGGCGCCGGTGATGAAGGAGGCTTCGCTGCTGGCCAGGAACAGCACGGCACGCGCCACGTCGTCGGGCTCGCCCAGGCGCGGCCAGGGCGTGCGGCGGATCGCGCGGTCCATCACGGCCGCATCCAGCGCGCGGCCGCCCTGGCCGGTCTGGATCTTGCCGGGCGCCACCGCGTTGCAGACGATCTGCTGGGCCGCGTAGTCGGTGGCGACCTGGCGCGTGAGGTAGGCGATGCCGGCCTTGCTCACGCCGTAGGCCAGGTCCTCGGGCGCAGCGATCAGGCCGTGCTGCGAGGCCAGGTTCACGATGCGGCCGCGCACCCCGTCCACGGGGTCCTGGCGCAGCATCTGGCGCACGGCGGCGCGGCAGCAGCGGTAGACGCCCGAGAGGTTCACGTCGAGCACGCGCTGCCAGTCGGCCTCCTCGAGCTGCAGCAGCGGCCGCGCGTGGCGGATGCAGGCGTTGTTGACGAGCACATCGAGCCGGCCGAAACGCGCCACGGTCTCGTCGACCAGCGCCTCGACCTGCGCCTGGCTGGCCACGTCGGTGGCGATGGACGCGGCGCGGCCACCGGCGGCCGCAATGGCGTCCACGGTGGGCATGCCGCCTTCGATGGCCTCGGTCCTCAGGTCGGCCACGACCACGGTGGCGCCGTGGGCCGCCAGCAGTCGCGCGATGGCGCGGCCGATGCCGGAGGCCGCGCCGGTCACGATGCAGACCTGGCCGGCCATGCGGGCGGCGGCTGCGGGTTGCAGGGCGTAGGGATCAGGCATGGGCGGGGTGCATTGCGGCGCGCTCTGTGCGGCGCCAGTCCAGGAAGTCCGTGGCCGCGGTGGCCAGGTCGTAGCGCGGGCGAAAGCCGGTGTCGGCCACGAGGTGCGCGATGTCCATGGGCGCGCGGTCGTAGGGTGCGTAATAGTCGATGTTGGGGGCTTCGGCGGAGACCTCCCAGGACCAGCCCGGGTGCGCGGCGGCCACGGCGGCGCACCAGTCGGACATGGGGCCCGTGAAGCCCGCGGCCACGTTGTAGAGCGGGCGTGGCAGCCGCGGTGCGTCGAGCAGCGCCTGCAGGCCGGCCGCGGCGTCGCGCACATAGAGCCAGTCGCGCCGGCTGTCGCGCGGCAGCCGCACGGCCTCGCCGCGCTCGGCGCGCAGCAGCGCCTGCAGCGGCGCGCTGGGCGTGTCGCGCACGCCGGTGTCGGCCTCCCAGGGGCCGAAGCAGGTGCCCAGCCGGCCGACCGTGAGGTCCAGCCCGTGCAGCGCCGCGAGCCGCAGCGCCGCGGCTTCGGCCGCCTGCTTGGAGATGCCGTACAGGCCCTCGGGCCGCAGCGGCGTGCTGTCCTCGTGCAGCGCGGCGGCCCCATTGCCGCTGGCGCCGTAGACCGAGCCCGAGCTCACATGCAGCACGCGCTGCACGCCCGTGGCGGCTGCCGCCATCAGCGCGGCCACCACGCCGCCCAGGTTGACCTCGAAGATGGCACCGGGTGCCGTGCGTTCGCGCCGCGCGTCGGCCGTGATCGCGGCCAGCGTCACGAGGCGCCGCGGCCGGTGCGCGCGCATGGCGGCCTCCAGCGCCGCCGTATCGCGCACATC
>DATKFT010000696.1:0-2660 GCA_035544335.1 Pseudorhodoferax sp. | reverse complement strand
TGAAGCCCTGCGCATCCACTACGCCGCAAAACACCCGCATGGCCTGCCATCTGTCCATTGCCCGTGCACTCCTTTGGCGGGGATTGTGGGGCATGCGGGCGGCCGCATTCCGTTGCGCCACAGCCCCACGCCGGCCCCTTTTCCGCCCCATTCCTCCCTTTGGGCCGCAGAAACAGACTATTCCTAGAGACAAGCACGCCGCAGCTGCCTAGATTGACCGGCAACCCGGACACAGGCTTGCCTCCACCAGCTCCCCGCCAGACGCATGGCCGCCTCCTGCCCGAGATTCCTAAAAATCCCGAGGGAGAAACTCACATGCACCCACGGCACACGCTGCTGCGCAGCGCCTTGCTATGCATTGCCGCACTGCTGGCCCACGCCACGCCGACCCTGGCGGCTGCCGCCCCCAACCTGGGCGGAGGCTCCGGCAAATGCGACCCCACCGTGCAAAGCTGCGCCCCCGGCGCGGGCGGCGGCATCGACCTCGGCGGTGGCGGTGGCGGCTCGGGCGGCGGCACCTGCGCCCCCACGCCCGGCGGCAGCCCCTGCGGCGGCGCCGGCCCCGCCACCCAGGGCAACTCCAGCAGCACCCACCAGGGCGCAGGCAACCCCATCCACCTCATCAACGGCAACAAATACCAGCGCGAAGTGGACATGCCCGCCTTGCCCGGCCTGCTCGGCCTGGAAGTCGTGCGCCACTACAACAGCAGCTACAGCCGGGCCTACGTGCCGCCAGGCCTGCTCGGCCGCGGCTGGCTGCTCAGCTACGAGGCCCGCCTGTACGACCACCCCACCAACCTGCAGATCGTGCAGGCCGACGGCACCCGCATCATCTTCAGCAAGCTGCGCGAGCATCCCAGCCTGTGCGCCAGCGAGCAGCCGGGCAACGGCATCGTGCGCATCGAAGGCCCGGATACAAAGGGCACCAAGGAAACCAAGCCCGGCCAGGAACGGCACTACACCTGGCAATGGATGGACGGGCGCGAGCTGCGCTTCAACCACCGGGGGCGCCTGACCCGCATCAGCCTGCCCTCGGGCGAACAGGTCCGCCTGGACTACAACGCCAAGGGCAACCGCCTGCTCAAGGTCACCGACCCGCAGGGGCGCAGCCTGCGCCTGCACTACGCCCAATCTTCGGGCGAGGGCAGCTTCACCGGCGTGCAGGCCATCGACACTCCGCTGGGCCGCATCGACTACCGCCACGGCAGCGCACCGTTGCCCGGCAGCACCCAGCCCCAGGCCAAGCTGAACGCCAGCCTCGTGCAAGTCAGCCTCCCGTCGGCCGATGGCCAAGCCCCGGTCCAGCGCCAATACCACTATGAGGACCCGCGCCACCCCACCTTGCTCACCGGCATCAGCGTCCAGGGCCAGGGCAGCGACGGCAAGCCCATGGACGAGCGCATCGCCAGCTACGCCTACGGCGACACCGGCCGCGCCACCTTGAGCGTGCGCGGCCCGCCGGACAGCCAGCAGGAAAAAGTCACCCTGGACCTCAGCCAGCCCTGGAAGAACACCCTCACCAACAGCCTTGGGCAAACAACCACCTACCACTACGACACCATCGGCGGGCAATGGCGATTGCTTGAAGTGCGCGGCCCGGGCTGCGCCAGCTGCGGCCCCGGCGACATGCGCTACCGGTACGACGCGCAAGGGCGCCTGACCGAAGCCACGCGGCTTGATCCCGCAGGCCGCCCGCTGGAAGGCACGCGCACCGAGCTGGACCCCTTCGGCCGCCCGCTGGCCGTGTACCGCATTGCCTACACACAAGGCCAAGCCCAGACCCCGCAGCTGCAGGTGCGCTACGGCTACGGCAAGGACCCCTGGAAGCAATACGCGCCTGAACTCATCGCCCGGCCCAGCGTCGTGCCCGGGCGCGAACACCAGATCCGCATCCGCTACAACAGCAGCCGCCAGCCGCTGCAGATCACCGAGACGGGCTTCAGCCCATTGGATGCCCAGGGCCAGCCCGCAGGCAATGCGGACGGCGCCATGCCCATCGAACGCAGCACGCGCTACCGCTACACCGAGATCAACGGCCGCAGCGTGCTGGTGGACATCGACGGGCCGCTGCCCACCTCGCTGGCAGGCTATGACGACGGAAGCCCGGCGCAGAACGACCTCACGCGGCTGCGCTGGGACCGCAGCGGCAGCCACGTCACGCGCGTGCTGCAGCCCGATGGCACCGCCGTGGCGCTGGAGCATGACAAGGCCGGGCGCATCATCCAGATGCACAGCCGGGATCCCGCGGCCAAGGAGGACGAAACGGGCTGGCGCACCGAACTGCGCCACGACGCCCAGGCCCGACTGGTGGCCATGCGCAGCCTGGCCCCCGACGCCAGCGTGCTGCAAGAGCAAAGCTGGCGCTACGACGCGCTGGGCCACCTCACGGAAACCGGCACCGGCGGCTGGCCCGGCAACGGGGACAAGACGGGCAATGCCGCCTATGCGGCCCAGACCCGCCAGCACCATGACGCCCTGGGCCGCCTGCTGTGGAGCGCCGATGTCCGAGGCAGCTTCACACAGCACCGCTACGACACGGAAAGCCGCCTGCTGCAGTCCGGTCGCTACGGTGGCCGCGCCGATGACGGCAGCCGCCTCATGGCCCAGGTGCAGACCTACCGGCCCGGCGCGCCAGAGCAGCCGCCAGCCGCCGCAGACGA
>DATKFT010000695.1:0-2927 GCA_035544335.1 Pseudorhodoferax sp. | reverse complement strand
CGCCGCAGGCCGCTTGGAAGGCGTTCTTGTAGCCCGCGCCGTTGTCGGCCATGACCCTTTCGATGCGCACGCCGATGCTGGCGTAGTAGGCGACAGCGTCTCGCAGGAACTGCACGCAGCTCAGCTCCGTCTCGTCGCCCCGCATCTGGGCAAATGACACGCAAGAGTAGTTGTCAATGGCCAGGTGTCCGGCCTCCCATCCCTTACCTCTGCGCCGGTTAAGCCGGCGGTCACCGGTGATACGGTGCCCCACCCCCTCGATGCGGCCAAGTCGCTTGGTGTCCATGTGCAGCGACTCGCCCGCACTGTCGCGTTCGTAGCGCACGACTGGTGCGAGCGGCTGCAAGGGCGCCAAACGGCTCAGCCCATGCGCTTGACATGGCGGTCCACAGTGGCCAGGCTGCGTCCCGCTTCGCGGGCAATGCGCCACAGGGGCACACGCTCGCGACGGCGTCCTTCGAAACTGCTGCACCGGCTCTACCGCGCAGGCCAGCGGGCTGCGGTGGGGACGCGAGCTGCGGTCCAGCAGTACGGCTGATCCCTCTGCTTTGAAACGGGCCAGCCACTTGTGCGCGGTACGGCAGCTCACGCCCACGGCCTGCGCCGCCGCCGTCACACGCCCCCTCGTCCAAAACCCTTGCGACCCACAAGGCTCGACCTGCGCGCGTCAATCGCGCATGCTTATGGCTACTCATCCGCTCTCCTGTCCTGAGTTGCCATGGCCTGGTAACGACAGCTTCCCAGGTCGGGCATGGATGAACAACCTATTGAGAGATCACAGCTAGCACCCCGCCTATGCCAAGCTCTGCTCTGCGACTGTCACTGTACGGGGTCTGGGCCTGCACCCTGGCCGCCTTGCTGCTGGTCGCCTCGGAGAACCTGCGCTTCCAGGATGTCGGCGACTTCGGGCGCACCGCTGGCTTCATGCTGGAGCTGCCGGAGTTCGCAAAGGGCCTGCGCTGGCCGTTTCGGCCCCAGCCGCTACCGCTGGGCGAGCGCTTCGACCTGGGCCACTACGTGTTCGGCGCGATGGGCTGGCTGCAGTCGCTGTACTCCGACCACTTCGACCTGCGCTTCAGCGCCATCCTCGCCAAGCTCGCGCTCGCGCTCTGTGCCGACCTGCTCGCGCGCCAGATCGCCCCGCTGTTCGCACGCCCCCTGCTCGCGCGTGCACTGGCCTTCACGGCGCTGCTGCTGGCCATGTCCGCGGCGCACAACGCCGGCATGCTCAAGTCGCTCTACGGCGAGTACCTGTTCTTCCTGACACTGCCCCCCCTGCTCTACGGACTGCTGCGCAGCCAGCAGCGCAGCGGCCAATGGACGCTGCTGGCCGCCGCGCTGCTGGGTGGGCTGTCCAAGGCGCAGTATTTCTACCTCCCGGCACTGGCCATCGCCTGCCTGCTGCTGCTGGCCCGCCGTGGCAAGCGGGCCGCGCCCCTCTGGCTGCTGGCCGGCCTGGCCGCCGCCCAGCTGGCCTGTCTGCTGCCCGCACTGCACAACCCCTACGCCCAGCTCAACCGCCACCAGTCGACCTACTGGGGGTCCTATCTGGTCCTCAGCGAAGCCGAACTGCGCGGTCTGGGCCTCGACGATCGACAGCTGGCCTGCGTGGGCATCGACGGCTGGGGCCACAGGGCGCAGGGGCCGGGCGGCAGCGAGCCCGTGGAGGTGGGCGCGGACAAGACCTGCTACCGCCACCAAACGCTGAGCCTGGGCGACGTGCTGGCGCCCTATCTGCGTTACCCGGCGACACTGCCCCGGCTGCTGGCCTTTGCGATGCCTGAGCATTTCCACGTGCACTACTTCCACGTGTACAAGGCCTTTCCCTACCTCGTTCCCGCCAAAGGAAGCTCCTACCGTTCAGGCCGCTGGCTGGTCCATCTTTCGGTACTGCGCGACAAACTCGTCACACCGCTGGCGCCCGTGCTGCTGCTGGCCGGCGTGCTGCAGGCCGGCTGGTCGCGCACGCGCCGCCATCCAGGCCTGTCAGGCTGCGCACTGTTCCTTGCACTGTTCAGCGCCAGCCAGGTCCTGATCTCGCTGCTCGGCGAAGGCGTGCGCGACCTCGGCAAGCACCTGTGGGGTGCCCAGCTCGCGCTGGATTTCCTCGTGCTGACGCTGGCCGCCCAGTGCGCCGTGCTGTGGACGGAGCGCAGTGCGAACCGACCAGCAGTGCAAGCCCAGTAGCCTGTGCGCGGGCTGGCGATGGTTTCGCCGAGAATGCGCGCGGCCGCGCCCTGCACGACGCGATGGCGCGAATGCGTCACCGGCCCGAGAGCGCCGCGGTACCCAGCTTTCACCCACCTCTTGCCCGCCCACTGCCGTGCTCCCCTTTCCCGATGACCATGCGATGACCGCCCAGGCCGGCGGCTTCTCCCACGCCCCATGCCCGGGCCTGGGGGCCCCATACGCGTCCCACGCATGCGCGGACGCCGTGGCACGCCCTGGCCGATGAACGCGCGCTACGACTGGCTGCAAGCCCTGCGCGGCATCGCCGCGCTCATGGTGCTGTTCTTCCACCTGAAGCCGCATTGGGAAACGCTTCCCCAGTTGGCCTTCCTGGGGCCTGCCATGCAATGGGGTTTCTCGGGCGTGGACGTGTTCTTCGTGCTGAGCGGCTTCGTCGTGCACCAGTCCACGCGCCAACTCAGCACAGGCCCTGCGCTGCGCCAGTACGCACTGCGCCGTGCCGCGCGCATTTATTTCGCGTACTGGCCAGCCCTGGCCGCGGTCGTCGCGATCGACCTGCTCGTGCTGAACAAGCCCCTGCCCGACACCGGCGTCATGTGGCGCAGCGTGCTGCTGCTCGAGCCCAGCCTGTTCAAGAACTGGCTGCCCGTCGCCTGGTCACTGACCTACGAGCTGTACTTCTACATCGTGCTGGGCGCCATCTTGCTGTTTCCCGCAGAGCGCCAGGGCCGGGTCAT
>DATKFT010000694.1:0-1802 GCA_035544335.1 Pseudorhodoferax sp. | reverse complement strand
TGGTGGACCCTGCCTGGATACTGGCCCAGGCCCTGGCCAGCGATGCGTATGGGCCTGTAGCGATTCAATAAGTTTCCAGATGCAGCCGGCCTTCGCGCTTGAGGCGTGTACCGATCTGTTCCCAGTCCAGCCCGGCTTGCTGCGCCACGTCGCGCAGTGCCAGCACCACGCCTTCCTCCATGCTCTTGAGCCCGCAGACGTAGAAGTGCGCGTTGTCGTCGCGCAGCAGGGCCGCCAGGTCGGCCGCACGTTCGCGCAGCAGGTCCTGCACGTAGCGCCGGGGCTGGCCGGCCACGCGCGAGAAGGCCAGGTTGTTGTCGATGAAGTCGCGCGGCAGGCTTTGCAGCGGGCCGAAGTAGGGCAGCTCCTGCGGCGTGCGTGCGCCGAAGAACAGCATGAGCTTGCCGCCCTCGAACCTGCCGCTCTTGCGCAGCCGCCTGCGCCATTCGGTCATGGCGCGCATGGGGGCGCTGCCCGTGCCCGTGCAGATCATCACGATGTGCGAGCGGGGATGGTTGGGCATCAGGAACGACTGGCCGAACGGGCCTATGACCTGGACCCTGTCGCCGATGCGTGCGTCGCACAGGTAGTTGCTGGCCACGCCGCGCACGGGGCGGCCCTGGTGGTCCTGGGTGACGCGTTTCACGGTCAGCGCCAGGTTGTTGTAGCCGGGCCGCTCGCCATTGCGCGCACTGGCCACCGAGTACTGGCGCGCCACATGCGGGCGGCCCTGGGCGTCGGTGCCGGGCGCGATGACGGCGATGGACTGGCCTTCGAGCACGGGGAACGGCTGGCTGCCGAAGTCCAGCACGATGTGGTGGGTCTCGCTGTCGAAGCCCGCCTCCGTGCAGTTGAGGTTGCCGACCACGGTGGCCGTGACGGGGCTCCTGGGGCCATGCAGGTTGGTGTACGGATGGGCGGCCGACCAGGGCGGCACGGTGGCGCCGTAGCTGGCGCTGCGCAACACCTGGGTATCGGCCTGGTCATCGGGCCGGGCCGCATCCGCACCGCGCGTGGCGGCCGCCGCGATCACGGCCTGGGCCTGGCTCAGGTCCTCGGCGGCGGGCGCGTCCGCTGTGTCCTGTGCCTGAACCAGTGCCTGGACCAGCGCCTCAGGCGGCAGTTCCTCGGGCAGCTCGTCCCAGAGCAGCTGCTCGGCCACGGGATAGGCGCTCGCCAGCGGCACCTTGCGCCAGTTGTCGATGGCGCCCGTGGGGCAGGGCGAGACGCAGTCCATGCAGCCGTTGCACTGCTCGGCCTGTACCACGTAGTTGCGGTCATCGTGCGTGATGGCGCCCACGGGGCAGGTGGCCTCGCAGGTGTTGCAGCGGATGCAGATCTCCGGGTCGATCAGGTGCTGGGTGAGGATGCCGTGTTCTACCAAGGCGACTGTCA
This sequence comes from Pseudorhodoferax sp., assembly GCA_035544335.1. GTDB lineage: Bacteria > Pseudomonadota > Gammaproteobacteria > Burkholderiales > Burkholderiaceae_C > Pseudorhodoferax. The sequence continues at coordinate 407 of DATKFT010000694.1, read as the reverse complement.
TGGGCGACTCCCTGCTGGCGCGGCGCTTCAGTTGAAGCGCACGTATTCGAAATCCACGGGCTGGCGGTTGATGCCCATGACCGGCGGCGCGATCCAGCCCGCGAACTGGCCCGGCTCCACGCAGCGGCCCATGAGCGAGGCGACGAAGGTGCGGTCGGCGTCCGTGGGCAGCCATTCGCCCTCGCGCATGCGCCATTCCTGCTCGCTGACCACGCGGCCGTCGGGGCTCATGCGCACGCCGGCCAGCGCGCCGATCTGGCGGTTGAAGGCCTTGTGCGGCACGGTGAGGCGGAAATCGATGCCGGCCTTTTCCATGACCTTGTTCCAGCGGCCCACGCCTGCGTTGGAGTCCTTGATGTAGTCGTCGCGCAGCACCTCGTTGAGCGCGTTGAGCATGGGCACTTCCT
>DATKFT010000693.1:0-5168 GCA_035544335.1 Pseudorhodoferax sp. | reverse complement strand
CCGCATCGCGCGCGAGGCCGGCATCGCGCTGACCGCCGACGCCGCACTCGTTGCCGGACGCAACGCCAGCGCCGTGCGCGGGCGCTTCGACGCGCCGCAGGCCTTGCACCAGGCCCTGGCCGGTTCGGGGCTGGCCCTGGTGCGCACCGAGGCCGGCGGCTACACGCTGCGCGCCGCACCCAGCGCACCGGCGGCCGCGGCACCGGCCGGCGCCCAGCTGCTGCCCGAGGTGCGCGTGACCGCCACGGCCGATCCGGCCGCCGCCCAGCCGGGCCGCGTGCGCAGCGGCAGCTCCGCGGGCCAGGGCTACGTCGTGCGCCGCAGCGCGGGTGCCACCAAGACCGATGCGGCACTGCTGGAAACGCCGCAGTCCATCTCCGTGATCGCACGCGACAACCTGGACGAGCGCGCCACCTCTTCGGTCAGCGAGGCGCTGCTGTACAGCGCCAACGTCAACGGCCAGCGCTACGGCGCGGACACCCGGTCGGACTACTTCACCATCCGCGGCTTCAACGCCGACCTGTACCTGGACGGGCTGCGCATCCCGCAGATCGCCAACCAGACGGGCGGCTACGCGGGTTTTCTCGTCGAGCCCTACACGCTGGACCGCATCGAGGTGATCCGTGGCTCGAGCTCGGCGCTGTTCGGCGCCAGCGGCGTCGGCGGCATCGTCAACCTGGTCAGCAAGGAGCCGCAGGCCGAACGCGCGGGCGAGGCCTATGTGCGCGCCGGCAGCTTCGGCCGCAAGGAAACCGGCTTCGACCTGACCGGCCCGCTCAACGGCGATGGCACGCTGAGCTGGCGCGTCAACGGCCTGTGGCGCGACGCGGACACCTCCTACCGGCTGGGCCGCAACGACCGCGTGTCCCTCAACCCCAGCGTCGCCTGGCGGCCCGATGCACGCACCAGCCTGGTGGTGTCGGCCGGCTACACGCAGGACAAGCTGGGCCAGGCCGGCGTGATCATTCCGGCCCGCGGCAGCGTGCTGGCCAACAGCCTGGGCGCAACGATCCCGCGCGACTTCTCCGACGGAGACACCGGCAACGCGACCTACGACAAGGAGATGGCCCACCTGGGCTACCGCTTCGAGCATGCGTTCAGCGAGGCCTTCACGCTGCGGCACCGGCTGCGCTACTCCCGGCTCAAGACCGACTACCGCAACCTGTTCACCGCCGGCCTCGACGCCGACCAGCACACGCTCGCGCGCACCAACTACACGGCGCAGCCCGAGCTCGACGCCGTGGCCGTGGACACACAGGCCGAAATGCGCTTCGCGACCGGCGCGGCCCGCCATGTGATGCTGGCCGGCGTCGACCTGCAGTGGCAAAAGCTGGTCAACCTCACGGGCTCGGGCACCGGGCCCACGCTGGACCTGTTCGCGCCCGACAACGCGCAGGGCGTGGCCTCCGCAGCCGCCACGACGCGCCTGCACCAGCGCCAGGCCCAGACCGGGCTGTACCTGCAGGACATGGTGTCCATCGACCGGCTGCGCATCCAGGCCGGCATCCGCAAGGACTTCGTGCGCATCGCCTCCACCTCGACCGCGCTGGCCTCGGGCGTGGACACGCGCTACGACCAGGACCCCGGCAGGTTCACGGGCAAGATCGGTGTGTCTTACCTGCTGGATTCGGGCCTGGCGCCCTACGCGCTGTATTCCACCTCGTTCCTGCCCACGCTCACGCTGACCACCACGCCGCTCAAGCCCACCACGGGCGAGCTCAAGGAAATCGGCATCAAGTACGCGCCCGCACAGCAGGACTACAGCGTGACGCTGTCGGCCTTCGAGACCACGCAGCAGAACGTCACGAACCGCATCTCGGGCGTCTACTACCAGACCGACGCCGTGCGCGTGCGCGGCCTGGAGCTCGAAGGCGTGGCCTCGCTGGGCCGCCGGCTGAACCTGACCGCCTCGGCCAGCCTGCAGGATCCGCAGGTCACGCGCAGCCAGACCGCCGCCCAGGTCGGCAAGCTGCCCTACACGGTGCCGCGCACGCAGGCCTCGGTGTTCTCCAGCTACCGCGTGCCGCTGGCCCGGCTGCCGGGCCAGCTGGTGCTGGGAGGCGGTGCGCGCTACATCGGCAAGACCGCGGGCGATGCGGCCAACAGCTTCTCCGTGCCGGCCTACACCTTGCTCGATGCGTTCCTGCGCTACGACATCGACCGCTACAGCCTGCAGCTCAACGCCTACAACCTGGGCAACAAGAGCTACGTGGCCGGCTGCAATTCGACCATCCAGTGCTACTACGGCCAGGGCCGCACCGTGGTGGCCACGGCCAGCGTGCGCTGGTAAGCGTCCGAAGCGTTCGAAGTGGGGCCGGGGCGGCGCCGGCCGCCCCGCGCGCTTCAGGCCTCGAGCACGCGCCCCGGGTTCATGCGGTTCTCGGGGTCCAGCGCGCCCTTGATCGCGCGCATCATCTTGAGCGCCACGGGCGACTTGTAGTGCGGCAGCTTGTGCTGCTTCAAGCTCCCCACGCCGTGCTCGGCCGAGATCGATCCATCGAAGGCCTTGACCGAGTCGAACACCAGCGTGTTCACATGCTCTTCGTGGGCGGCCAGGAAGGCCTTGGGATCGCCGCCGACCGGGGCCTGCACGTTGTAGTGCAGGTTGCCGTCGCCCAGGTGGCCGAAGTCCACCATGCGCACGCCGGGAATCTTTTCGGCCAGCAGCGCGTCGGTCACGCGCACGAACTCGGGGATGCGCGAGACCGGGATCGAGATGTCGTGCTTGATGTTGAGGCCTTCCTCGACCTGGGCCAGCGGAATGCTCTCACGGATGTGCCAGAGCTGGTGGGCCTGTGCGAGGTTCTCGGCGACCACGGCGTCGCTCACGCAGCCGGCCTCGAAGGCCTGCTCGAGCAGCTTCTCGAAGCGCGCACGCGCGTGTTCCTCGGACTCGTCGTCCGAGTTCTCCAGCAGCACGCACCAGGGCGTCTCGTCGGCTGCCTCGGCCGCGCCGCTCACGAAGGGCACGCGCTGCTGCGGGAAGTGCTTGGCCACCAGGCTCACGGCGAAGCGGCCCATGACCTCGAAGCCCGTGAGCCCCGCGCCCAGCGTGCGGTGTGCCATGCCCAGCAACTCCACGGCCTGCTCCATCGAGGGCACGGCGGCCCAGGCCGTCAGCCTTGCGGCCGGCATGGGGTAGAGCTTCATGGTCGCCGCGGTGATGATGCCCAGCGTGCCTTCGCTGCCGACGAACAGGTCGCGCAGGTCGTAGCCGGTGTTGTCCTTGCGCAGGCCCGTGAGGCCGTCCCAGATCTCACCCTCGGCCGTCACGACCTCCAGGCCCAGGCACAGCTCGCGCGTGTTGCCGTAGCGCACGACCTGGGTGCCGCCGGCGTTGGTGGCCAGGTTGCCACCGATCGTGCAGCTGCCCTCGGCCGCCAGGCTCAGCGGGAACAAGAAGCCATCCTTCTCGGCCAGCTCCTGCAGCGTCTGCAGGATGCAGCCGGCCTCCACGGTCACCGTGAGGTTGGCCGGATCGACGGCGCGCACGGCATTCATGCGCGTGAGCGAGAGCACGAGCTGGCGCCCGCTCTCGTCGGGTGTGGAGCCGCAGACCAGGCCCGTGTTGCCGCCCTGCGGCACCAGGCTCACGCCGGCCTGCGCGCAGGCCCGGACGACCTGGGCCACCTGCTGCGTGGTGGCCGGGCGCACCACCGCGAGCGCCTTGCCGCGGGCCCGCTTGCGCCAGTCCTGCTCCCAGGCCGAGAGGTCGCCGTCGGTCAGCACGTGCGCGTCGCCGACGATGGCACGCAGGGAATCGAGCAAAGCGGTCATGGATCGAGGTCCTCGTTCATTGGCCCGTGGCGGCCGCCATCCGGGCATTGCGAAAGCGCATCCGCACGTGCATCGCGCAGGCCGTGAACAGCAGCAGGCACAGCACGAGCTGGGCGGCGGCGCACCAGCGGCCGGCCACCAGCGGGTCGCTCCAGGCGCGCACCACGCCTTCGGTGAAGTACAGCCAGATCAACAGGCTGAGCCAGCGGTAGGTGTACATGCGGTTCTTGAGCAGGCCCGCCAGCGGGACGCACAGCGGCAGCACCTTGAGCGCGAGCCAGCTGCCGCCCGGGCGCAGCGGCGCGAGCCACAGCTCCCAGGCCAGGCCCAGCACGACCATGGCCAGCAGGCTGGCGACGGCGATGCGGCGGGTCCAGGCGACGGTGGGGTCCAGGGGGGAGACAGGCATGGGGCTGGCATGATACCGAGCATGACCGCCGCCCCTCACGCCTCGCCCAAGCGCCTGCACGCGCTGCTGGGGGATCTGGCGCAGTTCCCGTGGCGCACCACGGCGCTCACGCTGCGCGAACGCTTCCGCGAAGACCAGCTCGCGCTGACCGCCAGCAGCCTGACCTTCACGACCATGCTGGCGCTGGTGCCGCTGTTCACGGTGGCGCTGGCCATCTTCACGGTGTTCCCGATGTTTGGCACCGTGCAGCAGGTGCTGCAGCGCTGGCTCGTGCAAAGCCTGGTGCCCGAGACCATTGCGCGCCAGGTGCTGGGTTACCTCACGCAGTTCGCGAGCCAGGCCAGCCGGCTGGGCAGCGTGGGCCTGGCCGTCGTGCTGGTCACGGCGCTCGCGCTCGTGCTCACGATAGACCGCACGCTGAACCGCATCTGGCGCGTGCCGCGGCCCCGGCCGCTGGGCCAGCGCGTGCTGATCTATTGGGCGCTGATCACGCTGGGGCCGCTGCTGCTGGGCGCGAGCCTGGCGCTGACTTCCTATGCGATCTCCTCCTCGCGCGGCCTGGTCGACAGCCTGCCGGGCGGTGTGCGCCTGCTGCTGGACGGCATCGAGTTCGGCCTGCTCACGCTGGGCATGGCGGCGCTGTACCGCTACGTGCCCAACACCTACGTGCGCTGGAGCCACGCGCTGGCCGGCGGCATCTTCGTCTCGCTGGGCATCGAGCTGGCCAAGCGCCTGCTGTCGCTGTACATCGCCTCGGTGCCGACCTACTCGGCCATGTACGGCACCTTCGCCACGGCCCCCATCCTGCTGCTGTGGATCTACCTGGCCTGGATCATCGTGCTGCTGGGGGCCGTCACCGCGGCCTACCTGCCCAGCCTGCTGGCGGGCGTGGCGCGGCCCGCGGCCGCCTACGGCTGGCATTTCCACCTGGCCGTGGAGGTCTTGCAGCACCTGCATGCGGCGCGTGCCGAGGCGCGGCACG
>DATKFT010000692.1:0-13837 GCA_035544335.1 Pseudorhodoferax sp. | reverse complement strand
GACCGACGACGAGATCCACGACAACATCGGCGCGTTCTGGGTGCCCAAGGCCCCTGCCAAGGCCGGTGCCAGCTACGACCTGCGCTACCGCCTGCACTGGGTGGCCGACGAGCCCTTCCCCTCGCCGCTGGCGCGCTGTGTGGCCACGCGCATCGGCCGCGGTGGCGTGCCCGGCCAGCCGCGGCCCCAGGGCGTGCGCAAGTTCATGGTGGAGTTCCTGGGCGGGCCGCTCGCCCAGCTGCCGTTCGGCGTCAAGCCCGAGGCCGTGCTGAGCGCGCCGCGCGGACAGTTCTCCTACGTGTTCACCGAGGCCGTGCCCAACAACGTGCCGGGCCACTGGCGCGCGCAGTTCGACTACACGCCCGAAGGCAACGGCCCCGTGGACCTGCGCCTGTTCCTCAGGAACGGCGACGAGACGCTGTCCGAGACCTGGCTGTACCAGCTGCTGGCCTAGCCGCACGACCATGCCCTGGCACGCCAGCCTCGCACTGGACTACCGTTTCGAGTCGGGCCGCAGCGTCGCGCGGCACCGCCACCAGGGGCCGCTGCGCGTGCTGCAAAGCCTGTACCCCGAACACGAGAGCATCTGCCACAACGTGCTCGTGCACCCGCCCGGCGGCCTGGTCGGCGGCGATGTGCTGGACATCCGCGTGGACGTGGGCGAAGGCGCGCACGGCCTCGTGACCACGCCGGGCGCCGCGCGCTTTTACCGCAGCGCGGGCGAGACCGCGGCGCAGCACCAGCAGCTGACCCTGGCACCCGGCGCCCGGCTCGAATGGCTGCCGGCCGAGACGCTGTGCTATGACCAATGCCTGGCCGAGAACCGGCTCAGCCTGCAGCTCGCGCCGGGTGCCGAGATGATCGGCTGGGACATCACGGCGCTGGGCCTGCCGCATGCGGACAAGCCCTTCGCGCAGGGCGAGCTGCGCCAGCGGCTGGAGCTGCCCGGCGTGTGGCTCGAGGAGGCGCGCATCGCGGCCGACGACCGGCTGCTGCTGGACAGCCCGCTGGGCCTGGCCGGCCAGCGCTGCATCGCCACGCTGTTCTTCGCCTGCGGCGACAAGCTCGCGCGCGAGCGCCGCGAGCAGGTGCTGGACGCCGCGCGCGCCGTGATCGAAGCCCATGCGCTGCGCGCCACGGCCGGCGCCACGAGCCCGCACGCGCAGATCGTGGTGGTGCGCGCGCTGGCGCCCGTGGTCGAGCCGGCCATGGGCCTCCTGCAGCAGATCTGGGCCGCCTGGCGCGGCGCCTGCTGGCAGCTGCCGGCCACGCCGCCGCGCCTGTGGGCCATGTAGGCTGAGAAGCTGTGAACGGATCGCTCACCCCCACGCGACGCCCGATGACCGATGGCTTCCATGGCCGTCGTCGCGCCTGGGGCCTCGCCCTTCGGGCCAGGGCACGCCAAGCCACAGGCCTGCGTCTTCGCCTGTGGCCCGGCGCACCCCGTCGCGGCCGCGATCGACCCGTTCACAGCTTCTGCGCTGCCATGACCTCGCGGGTCATGGCCTGCGCGCAGCGCGCGTCCTACGCTTGCGCCATGGTGTTCCACGGGGGAACGCCGCAACGCAGGAGAGCTTCGATGAACACCGTCACCGCTACCGACTACCAGGCCATCGCGCAGCGCTACATCGCCGCCTGGAACGCCACCGGCGCCGCGCGCGCCGACGCGATCGCCCAGGCCTTTGCGCCCGGCGCGCACTATGCCGATCCGCGCATGCAGGCCCAGGGCCATGCGGCGCTGGACCAGATGATCGGCGCCGCGCAGCAGCAGTTCGGCGGCCTGCGCTTTCACCTGGACGGCCTGGCCGACGGCCATGGCGAGCGCCTGCGCTTTCGCTGGACGCTGGGTCCCGATGCCGCCACGGCCATCGCCAAGGGCACGGACTTCGCCGTGCTCGCGGCCGACGGCCGGCTCGCGCAGGTCAGCGGCTTCCTCGACCTCGTGCCGCAGGCTGGCTGAAAACCCGAAGAGCATGCGCGGGCAGGCCATCCCACAATGGCCCGGCGAGCCCATACCGACAAGGAGACACGCATGCGCTTCACCCGCTCCAGCCCTGCCCTGGCCTGCGCGGCCTTCACGGGCCTCTCGGCACTTGCCGCCCTCTCGCTGGCCGCCGGCGACGCCCGCGCCCAGGGCGTCGTCAACGCGCTGTGCAGCACCGACGCGCCCTGGTGCGAAGCCGCGGCCGCCGAGTTCACGCGCCAGACCGGCATCAAGGTCAACCAGGCGCACAAGGGCACGGGCGAGATCGGCGCCCAGCTGCGTGCCGAGGCCCAGAACCCCAAGACCGACATCTGGTGGGGCGGCACGGGCGATCCCTTCCTGCAGGCCGCCGAGGTGGGCCTGCTCGATGCCTACCGCCCCGCCTACATCAACGACCTGCACGAGTGGGCCGTGCGCCAGTACGCCATGAGCGGCAACCAGGTCGGCGGCTTCTACACCAGCACCATCGGCTTTGGCTACAACACCGAGCTGCTCAAGAAGAAAGGCCTGCCCGAACCCAGGTGCTGGGCCGACCTGGTCAAGCCGCAGTACCAGGGCGAGGTCGAGATCTCGCACCCGGCCTCCAGCGGCACGGCCTACACCGTGATCGCTGGCCTCGTGCAGCAGATGGGCGAGGAAGCCGCGTTCGACTACCTCAAGAAGCTGCACAAGAACGTGACCCAGTACACGCGCAGCGGCCAGGCCCAGGCGCCCAACGTGGCCAAGGGCGAGGTGGCCATCGGCATCACGTTCGCGTTCAACTTCGAGAAGTGGAAGCACGACAGGTACCCCGTCAAGACCGCCGCACCCTGCGAAGGCACGAGCTACGAGATCGGCGGCATCGCGCTCGTGAAGGGCGCGCGCAACAAGGCCAACGCGCAGAAGTACTACGACTGGCTCATGAGCCCGGCCGGCCAGGCCGTGGGCGCCAAGGTCGGCAGCTACCAGACCCCGGCCAACAAGACCTTCAAGCCCGACCCGCGCATCCCCTCGGTCGACAGCGTCAAGCTGATCAAGTACGACTTCGAAAAGTACGGCAAGTCGGCCGAGCGCAAGCGGCTCATCGACCGCTGGACCAAGGAAGTGGAAGCCCTGCCGCGCTGAGCAGCGCGCGGGCGCCGCCGGGCGCCAGGCCATGCCGGTACGGATGGTCGCGCAGGCCCTCCGTGCGGCGGCGCGCCTGCCCGGCCGGCCGCGCTGCTGTTGCTATGCTTGAACGTTCGCCGACCCGCCCACCGACGACCGACCCATGCCCCAGACCCTCCCAGCGCCTTCCGGCACGGCCGCAGCGGCGCCCGCCGTCCGGCCACCGCGCAGCCGCCGTCTGCCGGCACGCGCAGCCGCCGGCGCAGGGCTGCTGCTGGCGCTGGCGCTGCAGCAGAGCGCCGTGCAGGCCCAGGCCCCGACCACGCCACAGCCCATCGACTACGCGAGCGCGCGCGCGCAGATGCAGGAGCGCTCGGACCGGCTGGCCGCCGCGCGTGCCGGCATCGCGTCCGGCGAACTGCAGGCGCGCGGGCTCGAGGGGCTGGGCGGCCCCATCCTCAGCGTGAGCGGCTCGGCCGTGCGCTACGGCCTGCACCTGCGCCCCAACCTGTCCGGCCTGGGCCAGGGCCTCGAGCAGATCTCGCTGCCCGGCCTGGGTGCGCTGCTGCCGCTGCCCCAGCTGCCGCAGCTGATCTCCGACGACATCCTGAACCGCCACGGGCAGACGGCCGGTGCCTCGCTCGCCGCCATCTGGCCGCTGTACCTGGGGGGCGCTGCGGACGCCGCGCGCGGCTTCGTGGCCGCGCAGACCCAGGAGTCGCGCGCCGAGGCCGAGCAGGCCGGCATGGACGCCGACACCCTGCTCGCGCAGCGCTACTTCGGCGCCCAGCTCGCGCAGCGCGCCGCCCAGCTGCGCCAGCAGGCCGAGCGCACCATCGCCCGGCACGACCAGGCCGCGCAGACCATGCTGGCGGCCGGCGTGATCTCGCGCGTGGAGCGCCTGCAGGCCCAGGTCGCGTTCGAGGACGCCAAGCGCCAGGCGGCCAAGGCGCAGGACGACGCCGAACTCGCGGCCCAGGCGCTGGCCCGCACGATCCAGGCACAGGGTCCGGTGCAGCCCCTGAGCGCGCTGTTCGTGCTCAGCACGCCCGTCGAGCCGCTCGGCCACTTCCTGGAGGCCGCGATGCTGCGCCACCCGGGCCTGGCCAAGGTCGCGGCCAAGAAGCAGCAGGCCGAGCAGCTGCATGCCGGCCAGGAGGCGCTGCGCCGCCCGCAGGTCTTCGCGTTCGGCACGCGCCAGATCCGGGGCAGCGACGCGAACTGGATGGCCGGCCTGGGCCTGCGCTGGACGCTGTTCGATGCGGTGGACCGCAATGCGCTGGCGGCCTCCTCGCTCAAGAAGATCGAACAGGCCGAGCGCACCGATGCCCAGGCCCGCAACGACATCGGCCTGCTGGTCGAGCGCAACTGGCGCGCGCTGGAGAACGCCCGGCGCGCCTACCTGGCCATGGCGCCCGGCGAAGAGCTCGCGCGCGAGATCCTGCGCCTGCGCACGGCCGGGCTGCGCGAAGGCACGAGCACCACGCTGGACCTCATCGACGCCGAAACCCGGCTGGCCCAGGTGCAGACCGAACGCGCCCAGGCCGCCAACGAGTACGTGCAGGCGCTCGCGCAGCTGCTGCAGAGTGCCGGGCTCAGCGAACAGCTGCCCAGCTACATGGCCCGTGCCGACATCCGCCTTGACTGAACGAGCCCCACCCATGCGTTCCGAGACGACCTCCTCCTCCGCCACCTCCGCCCCCCCCGCCTCCAAGACGCGCACGGCACTGGCGGCCGTTGCGGGCCTCGCCGCGCTGGGCCTCGTCGCCTGGGGCCTGTGGCAGGCCAGCCGGCCCGTGCCCGTGCCGATCCAGGGCCAGATGGAGGCCCGCGAGACCGACGTGGCCGCCAAGATCCCGGGCCGCGTGGCCGAGGTCGCGGTGCGCGAGGGCGACCAGATCGCCGCCGGCGGGCTGATCCTCAAGCTGGACGCGCCGGAGGTGCAGGCCAAGCTGGCCCAGGCCACCGCGGCGCAGGAGGCGGCCCAGGCCGTCGCGCGCAAGGCCGCGCAGGGCGCACGGCCGCAGGAGATCCAGATGGCCCGGCTGCAGTGGCAGCGCGCCGAGACCGCGGCCGAACTCGCGCACAGTTCCTGGAAACGCGTCGAGGGCCTGGCCCGCGAGGGCCTGGTCGCCGACCAGAAGCGCGACGAGGCCGAGGCGAACTGGAAGGCCTCGCGCGACGCCGCGCTGGCCGCCCGCGCGCAGTACGACATGGCCCGCCTGGGCGCGCGCGAGGAAGACAAGACCGCCTCGGCCGCGCAGGCGCGCCAGGTGGCCGGCACCGTGGCCGAGGTGGAGGCCGCGCGCGCCGAGACCGAGCTGCGCAGCCCGGTGGCCGGCGAGGTCGCCAAGGTGCTGGCCCGGGCCGGCGAGCTGGTGCCCCAGGGCGTGGCCGCCATCACCGTCGTGGACCTGGCCGACCAATGGGTGGTGCTCAATGTGCGCGAGGACCGGCTCGCGCGCTTCGCGCTGGGCAACGAGTTCACGGCACGCCTGCCCGCACTCGGCGACGCCGGCCAGGCACGCTTCAAGGTCAGCTACAGCGCACCGCTGCCCGATTTCGCCACCTGGCGCGCCACGCGCGGCGGCGCGGGCTTCGACGTGCGGACCTTCGAGGTGCGGGCGCGCCCGCTGCAGCCGATCGCCGGCGCCAGGCCGGGCATGAGCGTGCTGGTCGACTAAGAGCTTGAGAGGAAATCGCTTGAATTCCCCATTCCCTCTCAAGCTCTGACGATGCCCGGCTTTGCCAGCAGCCTGCGGCGCGAAGGGGCCCGCCTGGCGCGCAACCCCTGGGAGCTGGCCATGCTCAGCTGGGTGCCGGCCCTGGCCGCAGCCCTGCTGTGCTGGATCTTCTCGGCCGGCCTGCCCACGCAGCTGCCCATCGGCGTGCTCGACGAGGACCACAGCGCGCTGTCGCGCCAGCTGGTCCGCTACCTGGACGCCACGCCGGGCCTGCGTGTGGCGGCCCGCTATGCCGATGCCGGCGAGATGCAGGCCGCGCTGCGCGGCGGCCACGTGCAGGCCGCGGTGGCGCTGCCGCGCGGGCTGGCCCGCGACATCAAGCAGGGCCGCGCCGGCCATGTGGTGCTGCTGGACAACGCGCAGTTCGGCACCCATTCCAGCCTGATCCAGCGCGACGTGCGCACCGTGGTGGGCACGGTCTCGGCCGGCATCGAACTCAGTGCGCGCAACAAGCGCGGCCAGTCGCCGGCCGCGGCACGCGCAGGCATGGAGCCCGTGCGCGCCAACATGGTCGCGCTGTTCAACACCGCCACCGACTACGAGCAGTTCCTGGGCGCCGCGCTGATCCCCGCGCTCATGCACATCCTGGCCATGACGGCCGGCGCCTGGGCCGTGGGCCGCGAGCTGCGCGACCGCAGCCTGGGCGACTGGCTGGGCGCCCAGCCCGGCGCGGGCGCCGCACTCTCGGCGCTGCTGGGAAAGCTGCTTGCGGCCTGGCTGCCGCTCACGGCGGTCGGCGTGCTCGCGCTGCTCTGGATCACGGTGGGGCGCGGCTGGCAGCCGGCCGGCTCGCTGGCCTGGACGCTGGTGGCGCTGGCCATCTTCCTGGCCCTGTCGGTGGCGCTGGGCGGCTTCGTGTCCGCGCTCACGCGCTCGCTGCGCACGGCCCTGTCGGCCACGGGCATCGTCACGGCGCCGGCCTTCGCGTTCGGCGGCATCGCCTTTCCGCTGCTGGCCATGCCGGCCGCCGCGCGCGCCTGGGCCATGGCGCTGCCGTTCACGCACTACGCGCGCGTGCAGGTCGAGCAGCTGCAGATGGGCGCGCCGCTCTCCCTGTCGCTGGCCACGCCGCTGTGGATGCTGCTGGCCACCGCCGTGCTGCTGGCCGCCAGCGCGCTGCTGCTGCGCCGCGCCGCCGCGCAGCCCGACAGCTGGGGCAAGCGATGAAGGGCGCGGGCTTCTTCTCGGCCTGGGGCCATACGCTGGCCAGCGTGCTGCGCGATGCGGGCGTGCTGCTGATCCTGCTCGGCGCGCCCGTGCTCTACGGCTTCTTCTACCCCTGGCCCTATGGCGAGCAGGCCGTCACGCGTGTGCCCGTGGCCATCGTCGACCAGGACCACAGCGCGCTGTCGCGCCAGATCACGCGCTTCGCGCAGGCCAGCCCGCGCATCGAGGTCCGGTTCGTGACCGGCGACCTGCAGCAGGCCCGCATGGCGCTGTGGCGCGGCGAGATCGAGGGCTATGCGCTGCTGCCGGCCGACCTCAAGCGCCAGGTGGTGCGCGGCGCGGCGGCCGTCGTGCCCGTGGAAGGCAACGGCGCCTATGCACTGCTCAACAAGGCCGTGGCCTATGGCTTCGCCGAGGCCGTGGGCACGGTCTCGGCCGGCGTGGAGATCCGCAAGCTGCAGGCCTCGGGGCAAAGTGCCGCCCAGGCCCAGGCCAGCCGCGCGCCGCTGGACCTGCAGACCACGCATCTGTTCAACCCGACCGAGGGCTACGGCAGCTACGTGGTGCCGGCCGTGGCCTTGCTGATCCTGCAGCAGACGCTGCTGATGGGCGCGGCCATGCTGGCCGGCACCTGGGCCGAAGCCGGCCAGCTGCGCGCCGGCGCCCGCGCCTGGCTGGGCCGCGTGGCGGCGCTGTCGTGCTGCGGCCTGCTGAGCGGCGCCTTCTTCTTCGGCTGGGTGTTCTGGCTGCAGGACTATCCGCGCGGCGGCAACCCGCTCGGCGCGCTCGTGTTGCTGCTGTTCTACGTGCCCACGGTCTGCGCGCTGGGCCTGCTGCTGGGCTGCTGGTTCCGCGACCGCGAGCGTGCGCTGCAGCTGCTGCTGTTCACGGCCCTGCCCATGGCCTTCCTGTCGGGCTTCTCCTGGCCCACCCAGGCGCTGCCGGCGCCGCTGCAGGCCCTCGCGCAGCTGCTGCCCAGCACGGCCGCCATCCAGGCCTCGCTGCGGCTGAACCAGATGGGCGCGCCGCTGGCCGACGTGACGGGCTGGCTCACGACGCTGGCCCTGCTGGGCGCCGGTGCGCTGGCCTGGCTGCTGTGGGCCGGCCGCGTGCGCGCCGCGCGCGGGGACGCGGCGGACCCGCGCTGAGCCGGCGCCGGCCCTCTCCCGCTTCTCAGGGCAGGAACGACGGCGACAGGAGCCGCAGGCCGAACGAGAACCAGCGCGCCTCGCTGCCGCTGCCGTTGCGGTTGCCGTAGGTCACATCGAACTGCACGCGCTCGGGCACCAGCCAGTGGCGCACGCCGATCTGGTGCAGGGCCTTGCCATGCTGCTGGCCGAAGGTCTCGGCGATCAGCCAGCTGCGCTCGGCCAGGCGGACCTCGGTGCCCAGGCCCCAGGTCAGGCGGTCGCGCCGCAAGGCACCGTCGCGCAACACGCCCAGGTTGGTGTGCACCACCACGGCATCGTCGCGCAGCGAAAAGCTGGTGGGCACATAGGCGTACCAGTCCCGGCGGTCGATGTCGGGATGGCGCACCGTGCCCACCGCCAGCCCGATGCCCCAGCCATTGGTCTGCAGCGGCTTGAACAGGGTCTTGGCCTGCACCTGCACGTCGCTCGTGCGCGTGCCCGTGGCATCGTGCGTGCGGGCACCGCCTAGCGCGAGCTCCAGGTTGCCCGTGAAGTTGCAGGCGGGAACCGCCCAGTACTCGGTGCTGTCGCGGTTGCGCTTGACCCAGCTCTCGACCTGGCAGGCCTTGGGATCGACGATGCGCGCATCGTCCGTGATCAGCGGGCGTGCCGCGAAGGCCTGCGGCGCGACCGCGAGCATGGCTCCGGCCAGCGCTGCGCTGCGGGCCTGCGCCCAGTGCGTGCGTGCCCGCCGGCCTGCGGCGACCCCTTCAAAACGCATACGTCCTCCATGGCCTGCGCGCCAATGCAGCGCGCAGCGCGGGCCCCCGCCCGGCCGCGGCCATGGTAGCAGCCGCCCCCGGCGCCAGGATGTCGGAACGGTGACGCTGCGACCGCCCTCAGCCGGCGCCGACCAGCAGCTGCACGAACATCTGGATCTTGGCGTTGGCCTCCACGGGGATCTCCGTGAACTCGAGCCCGGCCAGCAGCAGCCCGTCCTCGCGCTTGACCTTGGCCACGCGCGCGCGGATGCCGTCCACGCGGTGCTCCACCAGCGTCAGCTCGAAGCTCAGCGCGAGCTCGTCCTGGTGCGTGAGCGGGCGCTCGAGCTCGAGCAGCAGGCCGTGGTAGCCGACGTCGCGGATCAGCGCGCGCTGCGGCTCGCCGACGGGCCGGCCGTTGTCCAGCAGCCGGTAGCTGCAGGGCACGCGCACCTCCACGCGGTGGCTGCGGCGGAACTCCTGGCGCGGCACCTTGAGCCTTCGCTGCGCGATCGCGATGAGCTCGCGCACCTTGACCGGCAGGCTCTTGCCGGCCACGAAGACCTCCTGCGGCTCGGTCGCCGAGACGATGCCGTTGCAGCGCGCGTAGGTGTTCTCGCTGATCAGCACCTGGCCGCGCAGGCTGAACGATTCGATGCGCGAGGCCAGGCTGACCTCGTTGCCGATGACCGCGTACTCCGAATAGGCCTGGCTGCCGAAGCGCCCGGCCATCACGAGGCCCGTGTTCACGCCGATGCCCAGGTGCAGCTCGGGCATCTGGCGGCGCAGGTAGTGGTTGTTGAGCTCGCGCATGGCCAGCTGCATCTCCACGGCGCAGCACAGCGCGCGCAGCACGTCGTCCTCGCGTGCGGTGGGTGCGCCGAACAGCACGGTCAGCGAGTCGCCGTTGAACTTGTCGATCACGCCCTCGTAGCGGAACACCACCTCCGACAGGCGCGACAGGCACAGGTTCAGCATGGTCACGATGGTGCCGGCCGGCTGCGTGGCCGTCAGCGCCGTGAAGCCGCGCAGGTCGGCCACGACGATGGTCACCTCGCGCTGCTCGACCGACAGTGGCGCGGGCTGGCCGTCCCGCCCGCCCGACAGGATGGCCGCCAGCTCCGCCTGCACGGCAGGCGCCACCGGCGCGCGCGTCTCGCGTGCCAGCACGGCCAGCACGGAGGCCAGCGCAGGGGAGAAGTCCGAGGAAGTCATGCCATGCGGTCCTTGCGGGTTCGGTGGAGCCCGGAATGCGCGGGCAGTATAGAGTGGCCATCGGCAGCAGGCCTTCCGCTTTCCGACAGTCGCATAGGATTAGTCCTACACGTAAGCGGCGCGTCGATTTCTAGAATTGTCACCTTCATGCGACTTCCCACCACCTCCACAAGCACCAGCTGCACGGCCCCATGGCCGCCGGCCGCGCCCGCCGGGCATCTGGCGTGAGCGAAGTCTCCAACGCTTCCGTCCGGCACCAGCGCTCACGCTGGCTGCTGCCCCCCGCCAGCATGCTGGGATTCGCGGTCGCCATCGCGGCCGTGTTCGTGATCGCCTGGTTCTCCTACCTGGCCATGGAAGCGCGCGCCAGCACCTCGCAGCGCGTGCGCCAGTCCACGGACGCGATCGAGCAGCTCAACGCGCTGCTCTCGCACATGGCGAACGCCGAGACCGGCCAGCGCGGCTATCTGCTGACCGGCGACGAGAGCTATCTGCGCCCCTACACCGATGCCCGCGCGAGCCTGGCCACGTCCTTCGTGCGGCTCGAGCAGTCGCTGCCCGCCAACCCGCGGCAGCGCGAACGCGTGCAGCGGCTGCAACGCTACGCCGACCTCAAGCTCGAGGAGCTCGCGCAGACCATCGCGCTGCGCCGCGCCGGCAATGCGCAGGAGGCGATGGCCATCGTGGCCAGCGACCGCGGCAAGGACGCGATGGACAACCTGCGCGCATTGGCCGACGAAGCGCTGCAGGAGGAAGAGAGCGCGCGCGACGCGAGCCATGCCGAATGGAGCAAGGCGGTGCAGACCCTGTCGCAGGTGCAGGCCGGCGGCGCAGCGACGCTGCTGGTGCTGATCCTGGTCTCGGCCGGCATCGCGGTGCGTGAACACCGGCAGCGCGAGAACGAGATCTGGCTGCGCGCCGGCCAGGCCGGCCTCAGCGAGCGCGTGCAGGGCGAGCACCGGCTCGAGTCCCTGGGCGAGAACGTGCTGGGCTATCTGGCCGGCTACCTGGACGCCCAGGTCGGCGCGCTGTATCTGGCCGGGCGCGACGGCGCCTACCGACGGCTGGCGGCGTTCGCGGCACCGGCCGGCAGTGCCGTGGTGAAGCCTGGCGACGGCCTGCTCGGCCAGGCCGCCAAGGAGCGCCGGACCCTGCGCGTGACCGAGGTGCCGGCGGGCTATCTGCCGATCAACTCCACGCTGGGCAGCGCGGATCCGCGCGAACTGCTGGTGGCCCCGGCGCTGGCCGACGGGCGCGTGCATGCCGTCGTCGAGCTCGGCTTCGCACGCAAGCTCGAAGCCGTGGACGAGCAGCTGCTGGCCCGCATGTCCGAGACCCTGGCGATCGCCGTGCGCACCTCGCACGACCGCACGCGGCTCGAAGAGCTGCTGGAGGAGACCCAGCGCCAGGCCGAGGAGCTGCAGACGCAGCAGGAGGAACTGCGCGTCTCCAACGAGGAGCTGGAGGAACAGGGCCGCGCGCTGCGCGAATCGCAGGCGCAGCTGGAGACGCAGCAAAGCGAGCTGGAGCAGAGCAACGCCCAGCTCGAGGAGCAGGCCCAGCAGCTCGAAGGCCAGAAGGACGAGCTGCTGCGCTCGCAGCAGGTGCTGGGCGAGAAGGCCGCCGAGCTCGAACGCTCCAACCAGTACAAGAGCGAGTTCCTGGCCAACATGAGCCACGAACTGCGCACGCCGCTGAACTCCACGCTGATCCTGGCCAAGCTGCTGGGCGACAACAAGGGTGGCAACCTCACGGACGAGCAGGTCAAGTACGCGCAGACCATCTCCTCGGCCGGCAACGACCTCTTGATGCTGATCAACGACATCCTGGACCTGTCCAAGATCGAGGCCGGCAAGGTCGAGGTGCACCCCGAGACCGTGCGCCTGGCCGGCCTGCTGGAAGGCCTGGCCAAGAGCATGCAGCCGGCCGCGGAACAAAAGGGGCTGCGCCTGTCGGTCACGATCGCACCGGACACGCCGCGCCAGCTGCTCACCGATGCACAGCGCCTGGGCCAGATCCTCAAGAACCTGCTGTCCAACGCCATCAAGTTCACGAACACGGGCGAGGTCCAGATCTCGCTGGCGCCGGCCGCCGACGGCGGCGCGCAGATCGCCGTGCGCGACACGGGCATCGGCATCTCGCCCGACCAGCAGGGCCTGATCTTCGAGGCCTTCCGGCAGGCCGATGGCAGCACGCACCGGCGCTATGGCGGCACCGGCCTGGGGCTGTCGATCTCGCGCGACCTGGCGCTGCTGCTGGGCGGCACGCTGAGCGTGCAGAGCCAGCCCGGCGAAGGCAGCACCTTCACGCTCACGCTGCCGGCTCGCTATGTGCCACGCACGGGCGATGGCGGGGGCACGCAGATGGCGCCCGCACCGGTCCCCGCGGTCGCCCCGCCGCGCATGGGCACCGTGCTGCGGGCCGCGCCCGCGGTCATGGCACCGCCGCCGCCGGCACCGCGGCCGCTGGCCGACGACCGCGACGCGCTGCAGCCCGGCGCCCGGCTGATCCTCGTGATCGAGGACGACCAGCGCTTCGCCGCCATCCTGCGCGACCTCGCGCACGAGATGCAGTTCCAGTGCGTGCTCACGCACACGGCCTCCGAGGGCCTGGCCGCGGCCGTGCAATACCGGCCCAGCGCCATCCTGCTCGACATGAACCTGCCCGACCACTCGGGCCTGGGCGTGCTGGACGAGCTCAAGCACGACCCGCGCACGCGGCATGTGCCCGTGCACGTGGTGTCGGTGGCCGACCACACGCAGGAGGCGCTGGAGCGCGGCGCCGTCGGCTACGACCTGAAGCCCGTCAAGCGCGCACAGCTCGTGGACGCGCTGCAGCGGCTGGAGGCCAAGTTCTCGCAGGGCATCCGCCGCGTGCTGGTGGTCGAGGACGACGCGCGCCAGCGCGAAAGCATCGGCGAGCTGCTGGCCAGCCCCGACGTGGAGATCCGTGCCGTGGCCAACGCGGCCGACGGCCTGCAGGCGCTGGCCGGGCAGACCTTCGACTGCATGATCATGGACCTGAACCTGCCCGACCTGTCGGGCTACGAGCTGCTCGAGCAGATGGCAGCGCAGGAAGGCACAGCGTTCCCGCCGGTCATCGTCTACACGGGCCGGTCGTTGACGCAGGCCGAGGAGCAGCAGCTGCGCCGCTTCTCCAAGTCCATCATCATCAAGGACGCGCGCTCGCCCGAGCGCCTGCTCGACGAGGTCACCCTGTTCCTGCACCAAGTCGAGTCCCAGCTGCCGGCCGAGGCCCAGCGCCTGCTGCGCCTGGCGCGCGACCGCGACGCCACGCTGGAAGGCCGGCGCATCCTGGTCGTGGAGGACGATGTGCGCAACGTCTTCGCGCTGACCAGCGTGCTGGAGCCCAAGGGCGCGCAGGTGGTGCTGGCGCGCAACGGCCTGGAGGCGCTGGCCGCGCTGGAGCGCATGCGCACGGGCGAGGCCCCGGCCATCGACCTCGTGCTCATGGACATCATGATGCCCGAGATGGACGGCCTGACCGCCATGCGCGAGATCCGCAAGCAGCCCGACTGGAAGAAGCTGCCCATCGTGGCGCTGACCGCCAAGGCCATGCGCGACGACCAGGAGAAATGCCTGGCGGCGGGCGCCAACGACTACATCGCCAAACCGCTGGACGTGGAGCGGCTGCTGTCGCTGTTGCGGGTCTGGATGCCGAAATGAAACACAACCCCAGCGGCTTCGCCGCCGCGTCTGCCCTGGCATGGCCTGCGTCGCGGCCCGTCGA
>DATKFT010000691.1:0-9387 GCA_035544335.1 Pseudorhodoferax sp. | reverse complement strand
CGAGGGCATCGAGCTCGACACGGCCCTGCGCGAACTGGTCGGGCGCGTGCGCCCGGACGACCCCAACATCGAGCGCATCCGCGTGGGCCAGAACCAGCCCGGTGTCGTGCGCCTGGTCATCGACCTCAAGCGCTCGGCCCTGCCGCAGGTGTTCACGCTCAAGCCGGTCGCGGCCTACCAGCACCGGCTGGTGCTGGACCTGTACCCGGCCGAAACCCAGGACCCGCTGCAGGCCCTCATCGACGAGCGGTTGCGCGACGTGGGCGCCGGCAAGGCGCAGGCCGCCGATCCGCTGGACGCGTTGATCGCACAGCACACCGGCCCGGGCAGCGCCAGCGGCACCGAGATGCGCGAGTCGCCGCCGCCTGGGCAAGTCAAGCCGCTGCCCGGCCCGGACAGCACGGCGCGCCCCGCCTCGCCCGAGCTGCCGCACGGCACGCTGGCCGCGGCGCCCGACAAGGCCCCGCCGCGCCCGGCCCGGCCCGCGCCTGCGCCCGCCAGCCGCACCGACCGGCTCATCATCGTTGCGCTGGACCCCGGCCACGGCGGCGAGGATCCCGGCGCGATCGGCCCCAAGGGCACGCGCGAGAAGGACATCGTGCTGCGCGTGGCGCACAAGCTGCGCGAGCGCATCAATGCCGCGAGCGTCAACGGCAACCCCATGCGCGCCTTCCTCACGCGCGACGCCGACTTCTTCGTGCCGCTGCAGACCCGCGTGCAGAAGGCCCGCAACGTGCAGGCCGACCTGTTCATCAGCATCCATGCCGACGCCTTCACGACGCCGGCCGCGCGCGGCGCCAGCGTGTTCGCGCTGAGCCAGCGCGGCGCCACGAGCACGGCCGCGCGCTGGCTCGCGGACAAGGAGAACCAGGCCGACCTGATCGGCGGCGTCAACGTGCAGGCCAAGGACCAGCATGTGCAGCGCATGCTGCTGGACATGAGCACCACGGCCCAGATCAACGACAGCCTGAAACTCGGCAGCGCCGTGCTCGGCGAGATCGGCGGCATGGCCAAGCTGCACAAGCCACGCGTGGAACAGGCCGGCTTCGCGGTGCTCAAGGCGCCCGACATTCCCAGCGTGCTCGTGGAGACCGCCTTCATCAGCAACCCCGAGGAAGAAGCCAAGCTGCGCAGCGAGGCCTACCAGAACGAACTGGCCGACGCCATCATGCGCGGCATCCGGGCCTACTTCGAGAAGAACCCGCCGCTCGCGCGCAACCGCACCGTCTGAAGACCCGGCCTGCGGGCGCCCGGTCACGGTGTCGAGCGCGCATGCACGGGCAGCGCCCACAGCCAGCGTCGGCCCAGGCCTACACGGCGTGGCGCACCCGCTGGATAAAGTGGGCCCATGGTTCCCACAAGGAGCCTGCTTCGCAACCACATGAGGTGAACGACATGATCAAGACCATCCTGGCACTCACGGCCGCGTCGGTCATCGGCCTGACCGGGTGCGCATCCAACCCCACCAGCGCCCAGGTCGGCACCGGTGTCGGCGCGGTCGCCGGCGGTGTCGTCGGCAACGCCGTGTTCGGCAGCACCCTCGGGACCGTGGGCGGTGCTGCCGCCGGCGCGCTGGTCGGCAACGAAGTCGGCAAGCGGCGCGACAACCGCTGAGCGACGCCACCGGACGTGCGCACTGCATGGCCCCTGCGGGGCCGATGCGCACCACGAGGGCCCTGCGGGGCCCTTGTGCATTTCAGGCCGGTGTCGACGTCACTCGGTCGGCAGCCTGGCCGACAGGCACTGGATCGGCCCGGCCCCGCCCGACGCCATGTGGCAGGCGATCGCCCGCCCCGTGGACGGGTCGTGGAACCAGGCCGTGCTGCCGTTGCCGCTGGCCGACACACCGACCGGCTGGTAGCTCGGGTTGGCACGGATCTGCGGCATCTGGGACTGGGCGCTGGGTGCCAGCGTCACGCCCAGCGCGAGGGTCGCCAGCAGACCCAGCGCTGCGGCAGGCGCGCGCAGGCCGGCAGGAACAAAGCGGCGAGAGAAGAGGGACATGCACGGCTCCTTCGAACGAAAGACCGCATCATCGCCCAGCGCCTGCGCAGCAGGCGTGACAAGCCGTGTTCAGGGTGCGGCCGTGCCCGCTGCCTCGCGCTCGGCCTGGCGCTTGGCCTTCCAGGCGCCGTAGATCGCGATCAGCCCGGGGATGAAGATCATGGCCCAGATGATCTTGTCCAGGTTCTGCTTGACCCAGGGCAGGCCACCGAGGAAGTAGCCCGCCGTGCAGATGCCCAGCACCCAGATCAGCGCGCCGGCCACGTTGTAGGCCGTGAACTTGCTGCGGCCCATCTCGGCCACACCCGCCACGAAGGGCGCGAAGGTGCGGATGAAGGGCATGAAGCGCGCCAGGATGATGGTGATGCCGCCGTAGCGCTCGTAGAACGCATGGGCCTGGTCGAAGGCCTTCTTGTTGAAGAAGCGCGAATCCTCCCACTGGAACACCTTGGGCCCGAAATAGCGCCCGATGCTGTAGTTGCACTGGTCGCCCAGGATGGCGGCCGCGATCAGCACCGCCATCGCGATCGGCAGGCTCATGAGTCCCAGCCCGCACAGCGCACCGACCACGAACAGCAGCGAGTCGCCCGGCAGGAAGGGCATGACCACCACGCCGGTCTCGACGAACACGATCAGGAACAGCAGCGCGTAGACCCAGGTGCCGTAATGGCGCACAAAGGCCTCCAGGTGCTTGTCCACGTGCAGGATGAAGTCGATCAGAAAGCTCACCAGTTCCATGCGGCGGCATTATCGCGGCCGGCCCCGGGTGCGGGCACGACAGACCCGGTCGCGCAGGGATTTGCGCCGCGCGGCATTTGCTAGCATCGGTCCCCAACCCGCTCAAGCCGCGCGTGGCCGGCCGCAGCGGCTGTCCGCTGCGTGAGCCCGCCGGCGCCCATCCATCCCCGCTGTTGCTTTTGTCCAAGACCTGTCCCGCATGCGGCACCGGGAACCGGCCCATCGCCAGGTTCTGCAAGCAGTGTGCAACGCCCCTCGAACCGGCCGCCGCAGCGGACGGGGTTGGCGCACGGCCGCATGCAAGGAACCCAGGCCCCGCGCCAACGCCGCCCCCGGCCCCGCAGGTCCGGTGTACGGGCTGCGGCGCACCCAACCGGGCTGTCGCGCGCTTTTGCCGCCACTGCGGCCTGGCGATGGCGGGAGAGACGCCAACCGCCATGCCCCCTTTGCTGCGCCAGCCGGACCGCGCGGCCGCGCCGCTGCGCGGACCAGCCCTGGGACTGGACGCCCCCCCGCGCCGGCGTCCCCTGTGGCAGCTGCTGTTCCTGGTGGGCGTGCTGGGTGCCGCGCTGCTCTGGTGGCAACGCGGCAGCTTGCCACCGCCCCCCGAGCCCGTCGAGGAGTTCCTGAGCGCCCCGCCGTCTCCGTCGTCTCCGTCGTCTCCGCCAGCGCCTCCCGCCACGGAGCCTGCGGCCGAACCCGCCCTGGCCGCCCCCGCGGCACCGTCAGCCCCTGCCCCGTCCAGCACCGCCTCCGGCGCAACCCTCGGCGCCCCCGTGCACCAGGACGCCGAGGCCGCGGCCGAAACGGCTGCAGCGCCCATGCCACGTCCGGGCCCGCGGCCGGCCCCGCGCGCAGCGGCCACCCCGCCTGCGCCCGCGCCAACGGTGATCAGCGGCCCCGAGGCGGCCTGCGCCGACAGCGGCCGCTTCACGCATTCGGTCTGCCTGGGCATCCAGTGCCTCAAGGCCGAGTTCCGCCGCCACCCGACCTGCGTCCGGCTCGACAATGAGGCCCGAGAACGCCGCCAGCGCGAACGCGACCATGGCCTGGTCGGCGGTTGACCGCAGCACCTGCACCGCACCCACCACCAGGAGAACCCCCGCCGTGCTTTCCCAACAGGTCAAGGACAGCAGCAGCCTCGTCGACAGCATCGACGCCATGCGCAACTGGCGCGCCCTCGTGCTGCTGCTGGTCACGCTGGTGGCCGGCGCCATGGTCATGGGCCTGGGCACGCTGCTGGCCGGCGTCAGCTACTTCTTCGTCGCGCTGTTCGCGGTGGCCGCCTATGCCGTGCTGTTCTACGGCGTCAATGCCGCCGGCGTGATGCTGATGGACGAGGCCCATGGCCAACGCTCGCGCTCCATCGTCGACGCCGTGTCGCATTCGCTCACGCATTCGCACCGCCTGCTGCTGGTCTATCTGTGGATCGCGGGCCTGTACCTGGCCGGCGTGCTGCTGCTGATGCTGGTGGTGTTCCTGTGCAAGCTGCCGCTGCTGGGGCCGCTGCTGTACGCCTTCGTGTTCCCGGTGGCCGTGGTGCTGACCGGCGTGGCGCTGTTCGCGTTGCCCATGGTGGTGTTCCCGCTGTCGGCGCCCTCGGTCTGGAACGGTGCGACGGCCATGGAGTGCATGAGCCAGCTGATCGCCATCGCGCGCCGCCGGCTCGGCATGGTGCTGCTGCTGATGCTGGTGGTGTCCTTCATCGCCGCGCTGATCGGCATCCTGCTCGGCACCATCCTGTTCGGCGGCGTGGCCATCACGGCCGGCATCTCCGCGCCCATCCTGGGCCATATGGACATGGGCAGCTTCGGCATGGGCAGCGGCGGCGCGCATGCCGCGGCGGCCGGCTTCGGCAGCGGCGTGCTGTTCGCAGCCGCCTTGACGCTGCCGGGCCTGGTGTACCTGCGTGGCGTGAGCAGCGTCTACCTGCGCGCGCTGGACGGGTTGGACCTGGCGGCCGAGCAGGCCCATGTGGACGCCCACCTGGCCTATGCCGTCGACAAGGCCCGCGGCATGCAGGAGCAGGCCCAGGCGCGGGCCCAGCGTGTGGCCGAGCGCGCCCGCGCCGCCGCAGCCGACGCGGCACAGGCCGAACCGCCCGGGCCGCCGCCGACCTGCCCCGGCTGCGGCACCAATGTGCGTGCCAGCGACACCCAATGCGCCGCCTGCGGCCAAGCCCTGAAGTGACGCCGTCACGGCCGGCGAAGCGACTTCGCGCGTCCCGAGCGGCGCGCATTGCGATGGACGAATGAACGAAATGAACAGCGAACGCCGCCAGATCCGCGAACTGCCCGACGAGCTGATCAGCCAGATCGCCGCGGGCGAGGTCGTCGAGCGGCCGGCCTCGGTCGTGCGCGAACTCGTCGACAACGCGCTGGACGCCGGCGCACGCCAGATCGTGCTGCGCCTCTTGGCCGGCGGCGTGCGGCTGATCGCGGTGGAAGACGACGGCATGGGCATCCCCATGGCCGACCTGCCGCTGGCGCTCAAGCGCCACGCCACGAGCAAGATCGGCAACCTGCAGGAACTCGAAAGCGTGGCCACCATGGGCTTTCGCGGCGAGGCGCTGGCGGCGATCAACTCGGTCTCGGACATGGCCATCGCCTCGCGCCCGGCCGAACAGCCGCACGCCATGCTGCTGGACGGCCGCACGGGCGAGATGAAGCCGATCGCGCGCGCCATCGGCACCACGGTCGAGGTCAAGGAGCTGTTCTTCAGCACGCCGGCGCGGCGCAAGTTCCTGAAGACCGACGCGACCGAACTGGCCCATTGCATCGAGGCCGTGCGCCGCCATGCGCTGGCGCGGCCCGACGTGGGTTTTGCGATCTGGCACGAGGGCAAGCTCGTCGAGCAGTGGCGTGCCGCGTCCGACAGCGACGACGCCGGACTGGACCAGCGCCTGGCTGATGTGCTGGGCGAGGACTTCTGCGAACGCTCGGTGCTCGTGGACTACCGCAGCAGCGCGCAGGCCGAAGGCGGCGGCCCGCTGATCCGCGTGCGTGGCCGCGCCGGCATCCCGGACGCCGCGCGTGCGCGCGGCGACCACCAGTTCGCCTATGTCAACGGCCGCTTCGTGCGCGACAAGGTGCTCGCGCACGGCGTGCGCAGCGCCTACGAGGACGTGCTGCACGGCCAGCGCCAGCCGGTCTACGCGCTCTATGTGGACATGGACCCCACGCGCGTGGACGTGAACGTGCATCCGACCAAGATCGAGGTGCGCTTTCGCGACAGCCGCGAGGTGCACCAGGCCGTGCGCCGTGCGGTCGACCAGGCGCTGGCCATCCCGCGCGCCGCATTGGCCTCCTCCACACCGTCCTCCGCGCCGCCCCCCCAGTCACCGCTGCCAGGGCTGACCACCGTGGTGCCGCCATGGAAGCAGCCGTCCATGGCCTTCGCCGAACGTGCGCCCGCCACCGACTTCACGCCGTGGACGCCGGCACCGGCCGTCCCGCTGGCCGAGGTGCCCGCGCGCTGGACCGCCGACGCCCATGCCGGCGCGCCGGCCGCTGCGCTGGCCGAGGCCGACGACACGCAGGCCACCGACAGACCGCTGCCGCCCCCCGCACAGCGGCCCGTACAGCCGCAGGCCCAGGCCCAGGCCGCCTCCATGGCGCAGGAGCAGGACTGGCCGCTGGGCCGCGCGCTGGCCCAGCTGCAGGGCATCTACATCCTGGCCGAGAACCGGCAGGGCCTGGTGGTCGTGGACATGCATGCCGCCCACGAGCGCATCGTCTACGAGCGGCTCAAGGCCCAGGCCGACGACGCAGCGATGGCCAGCCAGCCGCTGCTGATCCCGGCCACCTTCGCGGCCACGCCGGGCGAACTGGCCACGGCCGAGGCCCATGCCGACACGCTGTCCACGCTGGGCCTGGACGTGGCGCCGTTCTCCGCGCGCACGCTGGCCGTGCGTGCCGTGCCGGCCAGCCTGGCCCAGGGCGATGCCGTGGCGCTGGCGCGCAGCGTGCTGGCCGAGCTGGCCCAGCACGACGCCAGCGGCGTGGTCGAGCGCGCGCGCAACGAGCTGCTGGCCACCATGGCCTGCCATGGCGCCGTGCGCGCCAACCGCCGGCTCACGCTGGAGGAGATGAACGGCCTGCTGCGCCAGATGGAGGCCACCGAGCGTTCGGACCAGTGCAACCATGGCCGGCCGACCTGGCGCCAGATCAGCGTGCGCGAACTCGACCAGCTGTTCCTGCGGGGACGCTGATGCCCGACCGGGCATGGCTGCTGGCCTCGATCCTGCTTGCGGTCCGCGCGATGGAACTTAGCGCCCGCAACCCGAGTCAGTTTCCGCCATGCTCCGCGTCTCTGTGATCGCCCTGCTCAGCGCGGCCCTGGCCCTGGGCGCGGTCACGGGCTGCGGCATGCTCGACGAGCGCCAGCGTGCCTGGATCTTCCAGCCCGGCGACCGCGCCTGGGGCGCCAGCGCCGCCAGCGCCGAGGGCATGCAGGACGTCTGGATCCCGTTCGACTCCGCCGTGTCCAAGGAGCCGGTGCGGCTGCACGGGCTGTGGCTGGAGCACGACGACGCGCCGGCAACGGCCCCCATGCAGTCCAAGGCCCCCATCCTGCTGTACCTGCATGGCGCGCGCTGGAACGTGCAGGGCTCGGCACCGCGCATGCGCAACATGCAGCAGCTGGGCTTTGCGGTGCTGGGCATCGACTACCGCGGCTTCGGCAAGAGCACCAGCGAGCTGCCCTCCGAGGACCGCGCCTTCGAGGACGCGCGCGCTGCCTGGGACTGGCTGGCCACACACTACCCGGACCGCCCGCGCTACATCTTCGGCCACTCGCTGGGCGGGGCCATTGCGATCGACCTGGCCTCCAAGGTCCGCGACGCGAGCGGCGTGCTCGTGGAAGGCACCTTCACCTCCATCCCCGAAGTGGCCGCCAGCATGAAGTGGGGCTGGCTGCCGATCGGCTGGCTGATCACGCAGCGCATGGAATCGATCCGCAAGGTCGCGCACATCGGCGCGCCGCTGCTGGTCGTGCACGGTGCGCAGGACCGGTTGATCAGCCCCGACCTGGGCCGGCGCCTGTTCGAGGCCGCGCCCGAGCCCAAGGCCTTCGTGGTGGTCGAAGGCGGCACCCACCACGACACCATCGTGCGCGGCCAGGCCCAGTACCGGCATGCGCTGCAGCGCCTGTTCGGCTGGCCGCAGGACGACGCGCTCGCACACCGCGCCGAGTGAAGCGCAAGGCTGGACACTTTCGTTCGGCTTTTGCACGATTCCTTGCGAAAGAGCATGCGGCGCGTGCACAGATGACCATAATGGGGCGGAACAAGCACCAAAGAGGTCCGGTCGTGCACCAACAAGACATCTTCCCCAGCCCCCTGCACCACGCACCGACCAGCGCCGGGAGAACGGCATGAGCACGCTGCGCAACCTGCGCATCGGCGCCAGGCTCACGCTGGCCTTCAGCGTGCTGTTGCTCATCATCGCGGCCAGTGCGGCGGTCGGCTTCTGGCGGCTGCAAAGCACCGCGGCCGACGCACAGCGGCTGGGCACGGTGGACAGCGAGAAGCTGCGCCTGGCCGAGCGCTGGCGCCAGAACATCGAGATGAACTGGGTGCGCACCCAGGCCTCGCTGCTCGACTCCGACACCAGCCGCATTCCGGCCTGGGCGGCGCAGATGGACCGGACCTCCAAGCGCATCTCCGAAGTCAGCGAACGCATCGGCCAGCTGGCGAGCACGCCCGAGGAGAAGGCCTTGATCGCCGAGATCAACCAGCGGCGCGAGGCCTACCGCACACCGCGTGCAGACCTGACCAAGCGCCGCCAGGCCGGCGAGGACGTGTCGGCGCTGCTCAACAGCCAGCTGCGCCCGCTGGCCGACCAGTACGACGCCGCCTTGCAGCGCTTCGAGGAAAACCAGCAGCAGATCTACAGCCAGGCGCTGCGGCGCACAGCCGACGATGCCGCCCATGGCCAGACCATCCTGGTCGGCTTCGCGATCGCCGCCCTGGTGCTGGTCGCGCTGTTCGCCTGGCTGCTCACGCGCAGCATCACGGGGCCGCTCACACAGGCCGGGTTGGCCGCACGCCGCGTGGCGGCCGGCGATCTCACCGAGGACATCCAGGTCCAGGGCCGCGACGAGGCCGCCGCGATGCTGGCCGCGCTCAAAGAGATGCAGCAGCAGCTGGGCAGCGTGGTCTCCGACGTGCGGCGCAATGCCGAGGGCGTCTCCACGGCCAGCAGCGAGATCGCGCAGGGCAACAACGACCTGTCCACGCGCACCGAGCAGCAGGCCTCGGCGCTCGAGGAAACGGCCGCCTCGATGGAGGAACTGAGCTCCACCGTGCGCCAGAACGCCGACAACGCGCGCCAGGCCAATGCGCTGGCCAGCAACGCCTCCAGCGTCGCGGCCAAGGGTGGCCAGGTGGTGTCGCGCGTGGTCGAGACCATGAAGGGCATCCAGGAGAGCTCGGGCCGCATCGGCGACATCATCGGCGTGATCGACTCGATCGCGTTCCAGACCAACATCCTCGCGCTGAACGCAGCGGTGGAGGCCGCGCGCGCGGGCGAGCAGGGCCGCGGCTTCGCGGTGGTCGCCACCGAGGTGCGCAGCCTGGCCGGCCGCTCGGCCGAGGCGGCACGCGAGATCAAGGCGCTGATCGGCGCCAGCGTCGACCGCGTGCAG
>DATKFT010000690.1:0-2318 GCA_035544335.1 Pseudorhodoferax sp. | reverse complement strand
CGCAGCGCGGGCCAGGACAGCTCACGGCGCTGGCCGCGCTCGTTGTCGCTGACGACGGCCGGGCAGCCCGCGGCATGCGCGGCGTCCACATGGCGCAGCACCTGTTGCGCGTAGTTGGCCTGCGCGCCCGCGAACCATTCGGCGCCCGGCATGGCCTCGCGCGCGAGCACGGCGCGGTGCGGCGTGGGCGAGTGCAGGTCGAAGTAGTCCCAGATGCTTTGCCAGAAAGCCTCCAGGTCGGTTGTCGACCAGCGCCACAGCGCGTCGTAGTCGGCGAAAGCCAGGCCGCGCTGGGCCTGCAGCCAATCCAGGTACAGCCGGATCTGCGGTGTGCGTTCGGCGGGCGGTGTAGGCGCCATGGCAGGTGTCTCCTCGTCGAGCCGCGATCATAGGCGCGGCCGGCCGGCCGCCGCGTCAGCGGGCCGGCGGCGCCTGCGTGTCCTCGCCGCCGCCCAGCAGGCGGCCGATCGCCGCACCGATGGCCGTGCCGATGCCGGGCAGCACGGCCGTGCCGGCGGCCGCACCGACCAGCGGCGCCTTGGACACCGTGACCTGGAGCCGGCCCAGCGGCCCTTCGATGCGCATGGGCACACCGACGACGCCATCGACGAGGTCCACCGCGGCCACGGCCTGCAGGCGCCGCTGCTGCAGCCGCGCAGAACCCCTGGCGCTGAAGCGGCCCGCCGTGGCATGGAGGTCGTCGAAGCGGATCGCCATGCCCTGCTGTGGCACGTTCTGGGTCTGCACGCGGCCGCCGAGCCGCTCCAGGCGCGTCTGGCCCGCGTGCTCGCGCCCCAGCGTGTCGATCGTGCGCTGCAGGTCGAAGCCCAGCACCGTGGCGGGCGCCATCGTGAAGCGGGTGTCGGTGCGCAGGCGCTGCGCCAGTTCCAGCGCCTGGGCGCCTTCGGCTGCGAGCTGGGTTTCGCCATCGGCCCGCCCGGCCACGGGCGAGCGGCGGTTGAAGGCCGCCAGCGCGGCCTGTACCTCCACGCCGCGCGGTGACAGCGCCCCCGTGAGCTGCAGCCGGCCGTCGGCCTGCGACGCCACCTGCGCCCAGCCCTGCGCCGTGCCACCCGCCAGGCGCACCTGCAGGCCGAAGCGCTGCGGCGCGTCCGGCGCGGCCCCTGCCGCGCCGGACGCAGGGTCCTCGCGGGTGATGCGGATGTCGGCGGGCGGCTCCACGCCGGGCCGCCACAGGCGCGCCTGGCGCAGGCGCTGGTCGGCGTCGAGCTCGGCCTCGCCCGCATAGACCACCGGCACGCCGCTGTGCGAGATCCAGGTGACACCATCGAACGCGAGGTGCGCCAGTTCGACGGCCGGAACGCCCTCGGGGCCCTGCTGCGCATTGCCGTCGCCCCCGTCGTCGCCGTCGCTCCCATCGGCCTGCCCGGTCCGCTTCCACGCGGCGAGCGAGCGCTGCGGAATGCGCCCCCCGTCCAGTGTCAGGCGCTCCAGCACCACGCGTCCCTGCAGCAGCGCCAGCAGGCGCGGTTCGGCGCGCAGGCGCTGCAGCACCACGGGCTCCGGCTGCTCGGTCTGCACCTCGCGCAGTTCCAGCTGTGGGCGCGGCAGCAGCTGCCAGTGCAGCGCGCCGACCTGCACCCCCACGCCCAGGCGGCGCGAGGCCAGAGCGGCCACGCGCTGCGCGAGTTCCGCCTCCGAGGGCCACCACGACCACGCAGCCAGCAGCGCCACCGCCAGCACACTGGCGGTGCCGGCGGCGAACAAGCGGAACCTGGGCATGGCGCAGTGTGGCGGCTCCCCGCAGGCCGCACAAGGCGGGCCGGCCTGTGTGCGCGTCAGCCGATGTCGCCTGTGGGCCAAGGACCGCGGCCGCAGGCCCGTATAGTTCCGGCCACGTTCCATTTCGCCGACCTGCATCCATGCCCATCTGGAAGAAACCGATCTCCGTCGACATCCTGACCACCAGCAACATCGGCTCGGCCGTCGAGCACCTGGGCATCGAATTCCTGGAGGTCGGCGAAGACTTCATCCGCGGGCGCGTGCCCGTGGACCACCGCACGCGCCAACCCTATGGGCTGCTGCACGGCGGCGTCAGTGTGGTGCTGGCCGAAACTCTGGGCTCCTGCGGTGCGGCCTACGCCGTGCCCGAGGACTGGCGCGCCGTGGGCCTGGACATCAACGCCAACCACCTGCGCGGCGCGACCAGCGGCTGGGTCACCGGCACCGCGCGGCCCGTGCACATGGGCCGCAGCACCCATGTCTGGCAGATCGACCTGGTCAACGAAGCCGGCGAGCCGACCTGCGTCTCGCGCCTCACGATGGCGATCCTGGCGCCGAGATAGAGAACATCCCCC